>CALAUH010000098.1 GCA_937892225.1 uncultured Treponema sp. | reverse complement strand
TAGCATTGGTATTGGCGTAATTTTAATGGCAGTTCTGTGGATTTTTGCCGACAAGTTCTGCGTAATTTTAGGTGCCAGCGAAAACACAATGGAATACACTTCAACTTATTTGAAAATTGTTCTTGGATGCGGCGTTTTTTCTATGGTTTCTAACTGTCATTCAAATATTGTACGTGCCGAAGGTGAAGCAATGAAAGCTATGACCGGCCAGTTAATTGGTAACCTTTTGAACGTAATTTTAGATCCAATTTTCATTTTAGGATTTAAGTGGGGAATTGCCGGAGCCGCTGTTGCAACTGTAATTGGAAACGTGGCTGCTGCTTTGTATTATTTTGCATACTTCCTTGGAAAAAAGACTCAATTAAGTATCCGTTTGCGCGATTTTTCAATGAAAGATGGAATTTTGAAAGGAGTTGTTTCAATCGGTATTTCTGCATCCCTAGCAAATCTTCTGGTAAGCGTTACTTCAATGATTACAAACAGTCTTATGGCAAGTTATGGTGATTTATTTGTTGCCGCATATGGTGTTACTGCCAAAGTTTTACTGATTGTAACAATGCTTGGTATTGGAATTGGAGCCGGTGTTCAGCCAGTTTTGGGTTACTGTTATGGCGCTAAAAACCGCAGCCGTTTGAATGGATTTATCCGCTTTTCAGTTTTGTTTGCGACAATTGTGTGCCTCACAGTTTCCGTTTTATGTTTTATTTTTGCACGTCCAATTACAGGCATTTTCTTAACTGATGAAAGTGCTTTAGAAAGCGGAATCAAATTTACAAGAATCATGCTTGTAACAGCCTGGACAGTCGGTGCTTTTGTTGTTTGTCAGAATACACTCCAGGCAATGGGAAAAGCTACTCCAGCCCTGCTCGCTTCAATTTTCCGTCAGGCAATTTTGTACATTCCAATTGTATTTATCTTACGTGCTATTATGGGCATGGAAGGACTTTTGTGGGCTCAACCTGTTGCAGATGTAATTTCTCTTGTAATTATTGTGATTATGTTGTTAAGTAGTTTAAAGAAATCTGAGTTGGATTAGCCACAGATAAATTTGAAACAGGGATAAAAAGGATAAAGGGGATAAATATGAATACTTCGCCTATCCAGTTAGAAATTGAAAAAGCACTTGAACAGTTGTCGGAAAAGGCAACTGTTACAGAAGCAATTCTTGCAAAAAAAATCCGTGAGAATAATAAAATTGATGGTAAAAAGAAAGCAGGAATTGGACTTAATGATTTATTTCCAGCAGTAAATACACTCGAAGAAAAACAGATTTTTTATTCTATTCACATAAACTCGGCAAACGAAATTTTGCTTAAAAAAGAATCTGAATCTAGAGAACTGGATATAGAAGCAAAACGCCGCCGTCAGGCTTCAGAAAAATCAATGTCAATTTTGACTTCCGGTGATTTGAAATCTAGCGGCGGTAAGCCTAAAAAAAATCAGAAAAGAAATGATAGAAAATCTATCCGCCTAACTGATGATTTTGAAAATTGGGAGTAATTAAAAATGCTTTGTCATCCTTTTGCACCAGTTTACGACGAGTATTCTGAAATCCTCATTTTAGGCACATTTCCGTCTGTAAAGTCGCGCGAAAATCAATTTTATTACGGGCACCCGCAGAACAGGTTTTGGAAAGTGCTGGCAGAAGTGTTTGAAGATGAAGTTCCCTCTTCCATCGAAGAAAAAATCAATTTTCTACACCAGCACCACATTGCACTTTGGGACGTAATTGCCACCTGCGAAATAACTGGGTCTGCAGACGCAACTATAACAAACGCAACTCCAAATGATATTGCAACTTTGCTAAAAAAAGCGCCAATACGCAAAATCTGCTGCAACGGAACTAAATCGTGGAAACTTTTTCAAAAATATATTCAACCGGGGATGGAAGATAAAATACCAACCGTAAAATTTCCTTCCACAAGCCCCGCAAACGCAAGTTGGACGCTGGAAAAGTTGATTGCAACGTGGGAGAGGGAATTTTTATAACATCAGCTCTTTTCTAGACTCAATTCCAAGTTTTTCAAAAATACTTGCCATGTGGCGTTTTACAGTTTCCGATGAAATGTAAAGCGTCTGTGCAATCTGGGCATTTGTGTATCCCTTTGCCGCTAAACGGGCAACTTCAATTTCTCGGCGCGACAAGAGGGACAGATCTAATTGGTGTTCATTTATTTGTTCTGATGTTTTGGAAGAAGAGTTTTTAATTTTTCCACAAATCCAAAATGCAATCTTAAACAAAAATCCTGCCAAAAGTGGACGAAGTTTTATCATCAGCATTATAACTAAATTTACAAGCTCAAGATTTTTATCATCATTATTTTCAAGCTGATTAACTAAAATTATTACTTGAATTACGGTGATTAAAATACCGGCAACTACAGAGTTTTTTGCTAAATCTTCTATTATTTTTTTTCTGTCAGAGGTAAGCAAAGTTAGAATCACAATGCTTACCAAGACGATTGCAAAATCAAAAATCATATTTTGTCATCCATACTTTTCAATTTAATCCGAAAGTTTGTTGATTCTTGTTTCTACAATCAATAAAAGCAAACTGATAATTGTTGCGTACAAAAATGGAATTATATTAACGGCAAGATTTGGCCAAAGCATCCATTCATATTCCAAATTGTTACACATTGCAATCATTCCAATTATCTGCATTACAAATGCCCCCATCCAAGTAAGGCGGTTTGTAGTTTTTACAGCATTTAAGTAAAGTTCTTTTTGCGTAATATTTATTTTTTTATTTACAAAAGCAGCTTTTATTGACTTTAAAAAAATGCGTAAATTTCCAGAAATTGCAAGCAATGGTAAAACATATATTAAAATGCCAAGAATTGATGGAAAATCTAAAATTGAGCCAATCTTGCGCCAATAATAACCTACAATGAAAAAATTTAGATAGATAATCAAAATTAATAGAACAATTCCGACAATCAGTTTAATTATATCTTTTTTGATAATTTTTTCAGAATCGCTGCATGATTTTTCATCAGTTTCGGCCATATACAAAATAATTGATTTTTTTACTTTTGCTTTTGCTGTACAGATTATCATTCCATAGATGAGTGCGTAAACAAACATTAAAAGTAAAACGGCAATATCTGGCCCCAAACTACATCTATCATAGTCAGCGAAATTAGCCCAAATGTAAATTGCAAATAAAATTGGGAAAAGCAGATTTGTATACAAAAGAATTTTTCCGCCAAGTTCAAATGAATAATCAGTTTGTTGAAGTTCTGTGAGTGTAAGTTTTTCATATTTTTCTTTTGAACTGAATAATGTGCAAAAACTTTTTGAATATCCAGAAATTAAAATACATGCAACAAAAATTACAGTTACAGTAAGAAAATCTGGAAAATCAATAATTTCAAAAATTCTACCACCACTAACAAGTGATGCTAAAACCGAAGAAACAGCAATTGGAATTAAAGATAATAAAAATGTAAAAATCATAAAATACCTCTTTGCGTCAAAACCGGATGACGCTTTTTCCCATGGGTAGTTTCATTATCAGTCTAAAAAGGTCTTAAAACAAGGGTGTAAAAGTTGTAATTTCGGGTTATTTTTATTTACAGATTCCCCCGTGGTAGAAACATTCGTAAACTTTTTCCCCGTCGCAGAAAATCTCCTCAAAACCTTGGAACCATTCTACGCCGCCGCTGACAGAAGTTTTATAAACATATTCACCGTCCTGGAAAAACTCCGGCCCGCGGAAAGGCAAATCTTTTCCAGCTGCACGCAACGCCGCCTTCAAAAAATTACCGCTGAACCTCTGGTCCAAAACTCGTCCGCAATAATTCATTGCCCAGACAGCCTTACCACTTTTCCAAACGGCTTCTTCACCGGCAAACTGTTCTCCGCCAACATACGAATCGTAGTAAGTCCATTCACCTTTTTCAAAACGAAAATCATGCGAGTCCAAACGCGTAGACGAAACTTCATTTGAAAAACCAGCGTAAGTATTTCTGCTTGCTTCAAGCCGAAACTCCATCATTTCTTCCAAATCGGTACGTTCACCACAAACAGGCGCAACGCTGCAACTCTGGTCTTTCACAAGATAATCAACAGTTACGTTCATCATTTCACTAAGCTGAATCAAGTTCATAATATCCGGATAAGATTGCCCTGCTTCCCACTTTGCAACAGCCGCCCTGGAAACATTGAGCTTATCTGCTAAATCTTCCTGAGTGAGTCCTTTATTTTTTCTTAAAATCTGAAGTTTGTCGCTAAAGTTCATAATCACCTCGCTGATATAATTTAATTTTACAACGAGGTGCTCAATTTTTCCATCAACTAAAAGTAGCTTTTTTGTGATTTATTATATACTTTCAAATACAAAAATCACTTGATTAAAAAGTTATAACATATCTTTTAATAATATCAATTGAATAATAAAATCATTTGTAATAAAATAAGCGTTATGAAAAAGATTATTTATTTATTTACAGGCGTATTACTTTTAACAACAGTTTTTTCTTGTGCATCTACAAGAAAAGAAATCCCAGATGATGCAACTCCTGCTCAGATTATTCAGCTTGGACAGGCTGCATATACACAAGATAATTACAAAGATGCAGAATATTATTATTCTCTTGCACTTGCACGTTTTGGAACAGACACAGAATCATATATAGAAATTAAATATGAACTTTCTCATTTGTACATTGTTACAGAAGAATATAGAAAAGCATATAACGGATTCAAAGAAATCCTTTCTATTTACGAAGCTGCACCTTATGGAGCTTTACCACCATCATACAAAAAATTATGTGATATCGGATTAACTCAAATTCCACAGAACTTGCTCGAAGAATTTGATAAAGCTACAGCAGAATAATAAGAAATCTATTAAGAAAACAAATTTGCATTATTAAATGTTCTCTTTTATAATATAACCTAAAGAGTTTTTAGGAGGTTGTTATGAATATTAAGAAATCAATCATTTCTATCCTTGTATTATTTTCTTTTAACTTCTTGATCTTTTCTCAAAACTATGGCTATTCAAGTTTCGGTGGAGGATTACCATCTTCTTTTGTAGAAATAGATGATCAAGCTAATGAATCTGAACTTACACCAGAACTTCCACTTGAAAGTAAAAGTTCTGTTAAATCAAAAAAATCTAAAAGCAGCAGTACAAAAGACACTATCATTATTACAGCAGCAATTGTTGGCGGAGTTTTAGTAATTGCAGGTTTAACAATTGGAGCTGTTGCAATTTCTCAGCAATCACAATCTTGCTGTCAGTCAAGTTCTAATGAATGTTTTAATAAATGTGCAGATCAATGTGCAGAAGATATGACTCACTCGTTAGTTGAATCTTGTACTACTTCATCATTTAAATCTGTATTTGCAAATTTAATACCAATTTATGTACCTTAATAAAAAACATTTATTTATATTAACTTTTTTTTTATTAAGTTTTAATTTATTTTCTCAAACCCTGAATATTAATAATCTGATATTAAATTTTGAACGTACAGAAAAAAATAGCAGCGGAGAAGAAACTTCTGTAAAAGGAACTTTGTATTATTCTAAAAACCCTTATGAATTTGTTTTCGAAGTTCAAGAACCAAAAAAAGAAATCAGTTTCATAAATAACCTTGGTACTTTCCTTTTACAAGATGATGAAATCACTCCGTTTGAAGAAGGTACAAAATCTCTAAAACAGACTCAAGTAGATATTCTTACCTGGTTCAAAAATGATTATGGATTATACAATTCCGGCTATGCTCCAATTTCTTTTGAAAAAGAAGATGAATTTGTAGTTACAAAATGGTTACCCTCTCCTACTAATAATATTCCAATCAGAAAAGTAAGAGTTTATCATAATGAAAAAGGAATTATCGTAAGACTTCAGATGTTTTTAGATAACAACAAACTTTCTGTAGATACTTCTTTAAGTGATTTTAATTATTTTTTAGGTTATTCATATCCTCAGAAAATTGTTTCTCTTATTTATGATGATAATAATAATATTCAGATAACCAATACTTTAAATTTTTATGACGTGCAAATTAATAAAAAATATTCACCACAATACACAGAAGAAAAATTAAAACTTATGAATGTAAAACAAATTTCAGCAAAACAAAATACTTCAAGTATTCAGACTGTAACAGATAAAAATTATTCTTTATTCTCTACAGTTATAAATTCAGGATATACTTTTTACAAATCTTTTATAACAAGTCAGGATACCTCAAATTGTCCTTATACTCCAACTTGTTCGACCTTTATGCTTCAGGCAGTTTCAAGTTACGGACCTTTCGGAATAATTATGGGAATTGAAAGATTAAAAAGATGTACTGTTTCAGAACATAAACGTGATGTTTACATTGTTACAGAAAACGGTAAACATTACGACCCAGTTCCTGCTAAAAAAAAAGAAGGCTAAAAAATGAAAAAAATAATTCTAATCATATTGTCAGTTTTAAATTTAAATTTAATTTTCGCACAGGAAAATTCTTCAAATATTTTTTCTTACAGCATTGAATCTATAAAAGATTTTGGCATAGATTTATACAACCAGGGATTTTTAGATGAAGCAGAAACTGAATTCAAACGATACCTTATTGCATCAGGCAAAACTTCTCAAAATATAAGCTTTGATTATCTTACAAAAATTTATTCATTACAAAAAGATCTACAGGGATTAAACTGGCTTGAAAATAATTTTTCTGATTTTAATAACACACAATATTGTAATTTAGTTGTAGCAAAAACAGGTCTTTTATTTAAAAACAGAAATTCAGATGAATTAATAAATTATCTTCAGAATAATAAAATCAAAATGGAAAAATTTGATTCTATTTATTCAGACTTCCATTTTGAAGATTTATATAATTTATCAATAAAAGTTTTACAAACGCCATCAAATAAACCTAAACAACTTCCAGAATTCGAAATTTTAAATAAAGACAATCCGGATTTAGAATTATTCAATGATTTAATAACAGTCAGAAACTCGATAAAACAAAAATCACCGGGACTGGCATTATTTTTCTCTGCCCTTCTTCCTGGAGCCGGCAGATGGTACACAAGTTCATTTTCATCAGGTCTTACATCATTTTTAACTGTAGGTTCTTTTATAGGTGCAACAATTTATACTGGAATTAAATCTGAATGGAAAAGCTGGCAGCCATACGTATTTGGAACAATCGGACTTTCTTTATATATAGCTGAACTTTATGGAGCATATAAAGATGCAAATCGTTTTAATGAAGCTGAATATCGAAAAGTTTGCGGGGAAATAGATAAAATCTATGAAAAATTATTCTAAGTTTCTAATCATTCTGTTTTTCTCAATATTTAATTTTTCTTTATTCTCGCAATCAAACAACTTATTCTTATATTCAGATGTTTTTGATTTTGCAAATGAATTAAAAAATAAAGGTGCCGAAAAAGAAGCAGCCCTTGAATTCAAAAGATTCATCTTTCTTCAAAATTCAGAAAACACAAAAATGAATAATGATGCAATTGCCAGATCCTATGATTATTTAAGTTACTATTATGAAAAAAACAATGATTTAATACTTGCCTTAAACTATCAAAGATTAAGCTGCAATTTAATAAGTAATCCAAAATCAATGATTAATGAAATATCGTTAATCGATAAAATAAGCATTCAAAACAAACAGGCTTTGGCAACTGATTATAAAATTTTCAGTTTTATACAATTGGAAACTATTCCACTTCAGGTAAGAAAATTTGCCATGCTTTCAGTTTTAAATAATTGTCTCAAAAACCGAAATACCAGTTTATTTATAGAACAATTTAATAATTCACAAAATCTTTTCCAAGATTTATTTACAGAAGAAGAATTAATAACAATTAACGAAACCATTGAACAATTAAAAAATATTAAACTGAAAAAACCGAAAACAGCTGCATATCTTTCTATATTTCCAGGACTTGGACAATTGTATGCCGGAGATTATAAAGATGCTCTCAATGCCTTTCTTTTAGACGGCACACTCATTGCTTTATCTGTATATTCAATTGCAACTTTAGATTTATGGACTTTCAGTCTTTTAGAAATGGATTTGCTTGTAAGATTTTATCGTGGAAATTTATACAATGCTCAAAAAGAGACTTTTACATATAATTATAAAAAATATGATTCAATGTCAGCTCCAATACAAAAAATCCTTGAAACTAACATTGGACAAATCAAAGAAATGATTTATAATTAAAGTATTACAAATAGTAAAAAAGTTTAATAATATGAAAGACGACAAGAATACATTTGAACAGATTGATATTAATACTTTTTTTGACTCCTCAAACATCATTTCTGATAACCAAGAGAATATTGATATTCTCTCAGAAAAACAAAAGAAATTAATATCTGAGATAATGCCAATAATAAAGGAAGTAGATCCTGCAAAAGCTGAAAACTTTCAGGAACGTCTTGATGATTTGGAAAACCTTGCTAAAGCTATTGCTCGTTTTCCACCTTTATTGGAAAAACACGAACTTGTCGGTGGAACAAGAACTCCTACATCATTAATAGATTCTCTTATTCATCATCAGGATGCAGGTGATTTTACACTTCAGCTTCCATCTAAAGCTATGCTCGGAAAAAGTCTTCTTGTTGCAAGAATGCACACTTTTTCAAGTCTTTCAAAATATACAAAACATCTTGAAGGTTATGAAGATTATTCAAAAGCATTTGAGACTGAAACTATCAACTGTATGTTCTCTCTATTAATCGAAGATGTTTATTTAAATTTAATCCGTGATGTTACACAGCCAATAGAATTTAGACGCGAATGGGCTTTATCACTTTTACTGTTATGGGATCACTGGAATGATCATACAGGTGAAGATGTCGCTCCTGTCTTACAAAGTGTCTGGAGTGCAAGAAGAAAACTCGCTCCAGCTTTCGGAACAATGATGGGAACCAGTGAACTTTTATTAATTTCCATGCAGATGGATGACCAGTGGATTAATTTTATTAAATCCAGAATGGGTGATAAAGGTGTAACTCAGGCAATGGAAGAGTTCCTTTTTGGTATTTCTTATGAACAGATTTGTGAATTAAGACGAATCTTAAAAGAAAAAGGCATTCCTGCAATCGGTCGTGATGAAGTTTCAAACTTTTTGGGAGTACACGTTAAAGCCGATGCCGGATTAGATTATCGAGATTTCTATACACTTTATACAGTAAGAAGAGATAATGCACGTTCCAGATTAAGACTTAAACTGGAAGGACCACAAAAAACACTCGAAGATTACTTTATTGAGTTTATAGCAATACAAAATAAGGAGAAACAAAACAATGACACCTTCGCAAAATCCTAATGATGAAAAACAATCAAAAGTTCCTTATCACTTTGGAGAAAAATTACGTCAGGTTCGCGAACATAAAGGTTATACTTTAAAAGTTGTAGCACAAAAAGCCGGTGTTAGTGAAAGTCTTGTTTCTCAAATCGAAAGAAATCATGTTTCTCCTGCAATAGATACTTTACTTGCACTTGCAGATGTTTTAGATATTAATCTTGAATTTTTATTTGAAGAATACAGAAAAGAACGTCCTGTAACAATAATCAGAAAAGGTGAACGTGCATCTATTAATGAAGATAACATTATTTACGAAGAACTTGCACGACCTGCAGGAACTGATAAAGATAATTCTATAGAATCTTATATAATAAAAATTCCAGTTGGCGAAAGAACGCATAAAGGTTCATATGGTCATCTTGGAAGAGAATTCGGAATTATAATTAAAGGAAAAGCACGTCTAACTTACGAAAATAAAATCTACATTTTAGAAGAAGGCGACAGTGCATCATTTTCTGCAGCAGTTCCACATACTCTGGAAAATACAGGCAACGTTGATTTAGAAGCAATCTGGGTTGTAACACCTGCACAAAGATTTGCTAAATAATTATTTATAAGGTTTTTGTCCTTCTGGAACAAATTCTCCATTAAGGGCAGCCATTAAAGCTTCTTCTGTATATTCACATCTCCAGCTATAACCATATAAAACTATATCTGCCCATTGTAAATCATCTGCATATACAGGATTCATTGTTGAAAAAACAATTACTTTTTTACCAGTATTTTTAAGTGACAGGGCAATTCTTTCATGTTTAGCATTTGAAACACTGATTATAACAGTGTCACAATTTCTAGCATTTGCCCACAAACCTCCAATCACATCCTGAACATTTTCAATTGCTATATCATCATAGGGGAAATAATACTGAGATGCATTTTCAAAACGTTTCTGACCTTCTTTAAAGAAACTCTGTAATGAACCGGCAAGTAAAATTTTTCCAGCTTTTTCTTTATTTATTGGAAGTTTTCCTTTACCCAAAGTTATTGAACGACAAGCCTGTTCTATAAAAAAAGCTTCTCCTTCTTTATCTGGAACATTTTCTTTTACATCATTAACTTCAGGATACAATGGTGCAGCATTTTCAGACTTAAAATAATCCAGTTTATATTTCAATATTCTACATGCTGATTCTTTGATTCTATCTTTAAATTGTTTATCTTCTTTTAATAACTGTAAATTATTTACCCACAATGGTTCTGCAAGTCCGGCAGTTGTTGAAGATAAAATAATATCATTTCCAGCTTCCAACGCCATTTTTACAGCATTTGATAAAGTTTGAGCATATGCGGTTGCACCTACCATCATCATATCATCAGTGATTATTAATCCTTTAAAACCTAATTCATTTCTTAAAATATCTGTAAGAATATGTTTAGAAAGACTTGCTGGTGCACCAGTTGGTTCAATTTGTGGATAACTTAAATGTCCTGACATTACTGCAGGAACTTCTTCTTTTATCAAATATTCATATGGAACTAATTCTCTGTTTTTAAAAGTTTTTTCATCTATATCAATAACAGGTAATTTTCCATGTGAATCAAGATTTGTATCACCATGACCTGGAAAATGTTTTACAGTAGGAATTACACCGGCAGCTAATGAACCTGAAACAAAAGATGAACCTAAAATACCAGATTTATCCGGATCTTCTCCAAAAGAACGGGGCCCAATAATTGTTGAATTATGATTTGTAAATAAATCTACAGTCGGTGCAAAATTCATATTAATTCCCATAGATTTAATTTCTCTACAAACATAAAATGCACTGTACCATGCATCTATCGGATAACCCGCAGCCCCTATTGCCATATTCCCAGGAGTTATAGAAGTGTCACCCTTTACATGACGAATCCATCCTCCTTCCTGATCTGTGGCAACAAACAAAGGGATTTTAAATCTATTTTTATTTGCACGTTTTTGTAAAGAACTAACAGATCTTGCAACCTGATAAATATCATCTGTATTCCATCCAAAAACTTTTACACTTCCTAATCCACGGTCAACCCACTGATTTAACAATTCGCTAGGCTCTGCACCAGCCCAACCAAACATTAAAACCTGCGATAAAAGTTCTTCATCAGTCATACGTTCAACTAAAGCGACCGACAATTCTTCAGATGGATAATCACTCCAGAAATTTATATTTGCGGGAAGTTTAGAACTGGCATTTTTTGAATCTGTAGCAATCTGAGCAAATACAAAAGTTCCGGCACAAACTAAACAGATTCCTAATGTAATTAAAAATATTTTTCTAAACTTCATAAATCTTTATACACCCCGTGTGTTCAAAATCATTTATTATTAATTTTATTAATAACAGTATTTGCTGCAATAGCACCATCATTAACCGCAGTAACAATCTGACGGAAAGGTTTTTGCCTGATATCACCGGCAGCAAGTAATCCTGGAATCAGTGTTTCCATGTTTTCATTTGTTTTAATATATCCGCTTTCATCTTTTGGAATCATATCAACTAAATCTGTCTGAGGAATCATACCTGCAAAAATAAATACTGCATCTGCATCTAACTGAGTCTGTTCGTTTGTTTTTACATTCTCAATTATTATTTTTTCAACTTTTGAACTTCCTTCAATTGATTTTACGACTGAATTATAAATCGGTTTTACACCACTAGAAAGCATTTTATCTACAACAGCCTTTTGAGCTCTAAAAGAATCTCTTCTGTGTATTATTGAAACATCTTTTGAAATTGTAGAAAGATAAATTGCTTCACTACATGCCGAATCTCCACCACCAATTACAAATATTTTTTTATTTCTAAAAAATGGACCGTCACAAACAGCACAATAAGAAACTCCCCTACCTGTAAATTCCTTTTCGCCATTTACACCTAAAGTTTTATGTACAGCCCCAGTTGCAATACATAAATATGGAGCATGATATTCAATATCTTTTGTTCTAATTACGAAATTATTATTTAATTTATCTATGGAAGATACCTGAACATTTACGATTTTTGCACCGAAACTTTCTGCCTGTTTTTGCATTGTTTCAATAAAATCAGTACCATTAACAGCAGGAAAAATTCCAGGATAATTTTCCAATTCAGTAATCTGCATTACCTGGCCACCGGCAGAAGCACCTTCTAAAACGAGTGTTTTTAATCCGCCTCTTGCAGCATATTGAGCACTTGCAAGACCTGCTGGTCCGGCACCAATAATAACGTAATCAAATTCTTGAATATCCATTAAAACCTCTTGAATTAAACATTAAACTTAAAGAACAATACATCACCGTCTTGAACTACGTATTCTTTACCTTCCTGACGATATTTACCGGCAGCTTTAATTGCAGCTTCATCTTTATATTGTCTTAAATCATCGATTGTATAAGCTTCGGCTTTAATAAATCCTTTTTCAAAATCTGTATGAATAACACCTGCAGCTTTTGGAGCTTTATCTCCTGCATGAATTGTCCATGCACGACATTCATCTGGTCCACCAGTAAAGAAAGTTCTTAATCCCATAAGATGATATGTCTTTTTAGCAAGTACAGAAAGTCCGCTTTCAGACAAGCCGACACTTTCCATAAAATCTTTTTTATCTGCAGGATCTTCTATTTCAGCTAAATCAGCCTCAAATTTTCCACATATTATAACTACTTCTGATTTTTCTTCATCTGCATACTTCTTTACAATATCAACATATTTATTTGTACCTGCTGTGATTGTATCTTCATCAACATTGGCAACATAAATTGTTGGTTTCATAGTAAGAAGGAACATGTCATAAACAGCATTTTTTTCATCGTCTGTCAAATCTGCTGTTCTGGCACATTTACCATCTAAAAGTAAAGGTTTGATTTTAGCTACAGCACTTATCCATGGTGCATACTTCTTTTCTTCTTCTTTACCTAAAGATCGGATTGCTCTGGTAACTTTATCCTGTCGAACTTCAATTGTATTTAAATCAGCCTGACAAAGTTCCCAGTTGATAGTCAAAATATCACTTTTGGAGGTCCTATGATCGTACATAATAATTTAACTTTTCAGGAGTTAGTCAGTCCAAATAATAAGGACTTAAACTTCAAATTGAACACAAAAAGGCAGATAGGAATATGGGGGCAAAGGTATGCCAAGTGCCTCAGAGATGAGCACGAGGAAAGATACTTGGAGCTGCTTTGCTCAACAGAAATTGCATCACATTTAGAGGAGATGGATGCTGTTTACTCAAAGCTGTTCGATGAAGAATTTAAGAAGATGAAGAAGAAATTTAAGGTCACCAAGTCATTAAAAAGTAAAGACTACTGGGAATGGAAAACAAGAATCAAGTCAGCTTATGATGAAGCGTACGAAGTGGTTTTGAAACAAATTTTTGAGTCATTAAGTCAAGAAAAATAATGCTCTTCAGATTCATCTGTTCAATACTTACCGAGCAGTGTATTTTTACTCCCACAGGGCAAAAATAC
>CALAUH010000097.1 GCA_937892225.1 uncultured Treponema sp. | reverse complement strand
TTTAATTCACTTTCTGACGGTAAATACCAGCCGTTTTCAAAAGTACTTCCAGTTGTAATATTATGTCCTTCATTCTTACCGTAATAATATGCAAACTCAAATGCAGGGTAATTATCTTTTAACACAGAATATGGAATTGTTTTTCCATAATCTTTCTCTGGAAGTACATAATTATCTCCGTCTTTATATAATCCTGTGTCATTTGTTATACCCTGAGTATTTTCAAGGGTTCTGGCCATAATTATAAAATTATCACTTCCATCTGTTTTTCCAGTAAATGTAAGAGAACCTGCTTCTCCTTCTGGAGTAACTACTGTATCAGTAAAATTTACATTATAACCATTGACGTTAGAATCCTTACACCATGCAAGTCCACTTCTGTTGTGTTTTATTCCAACACCCAAAGCTGGTTTACTTTCTGTATCTGCCCTAAAGATTACGGCTACTGCTTTACTCTGTAAATTTGTTAAATCATCACCAGAGTAACCTTTTGCAACACTGTAAGCTACTTTTGTTCCATCATTTAGTACAATATCACCAACAACATACTTTGGTGTAAAACTGCTTCCACCACCGCCTGTTGCACTTGAACAGCCTGTTAATGCAAGTGCCAGTACTGATGCAGCTAACACTGTAAATAAAGTTTTTTTCATCAAAATCTCCTTTTATTTTTGTTATTAAAACTGATACATTATAAACTATTTTTTGTTTTTTTTGCTATATTTTTAATGCTTCTTTTCTTAATGTAAAATGTTTTTTTAACTGCTCAAATTGGAAGCCCACAGCCTTTTTTTGTTGTAAAAAGAGATTTATCTTTCGCAAGTCCTTCCCACAATAAAACAGTTGCAGCTTCCCGGATGCCATGTTCTTGCCTGCAGTTCCCGATAAAGCTGCATAAGATTATTTTCATAGTCAACTTCAAAAGTCAAAGCCCCAAAAGAATATCTTTTGTTTTTACGACATTGATAATATAGTTCAAACAGATTTTCAAAGAATTGTTCGGAATTAAAATACATTATAGTCAATAATCAAAAAGAAATTTCTCTTAGAAATTTTCTTTATTTGTTTCTACCAGCAATTATTGATTATTAAGTATTTTTTATCAAGCGAAGAATGTCGCATACTTTTACTTTACAACCACGCCAGTGGCGTGTGAGCATAACATTGTTTTAAACCGCAGCGGGCTTGTACCGTTTGTCGGCTTTGAAATGCGTGTTATGCTTTCTTATTATATTCTCTAGTCAACTTTGAAATAATTATATCTTCAAAATTTCTTCTTCCATCTATGATTGTATGCACAATAACAATATCATTATTAATTTCATAAATGATTCTATAATTTCCCTGAATTAATTCTCTATAATTTTCTATTCCCTGTTTTTCTAAATCAGGAACAATTCTCCCACTTCTTGGAAAATCTTTTAATGAAAATATATTTTCTTGAAAATCAGATATTACTTTTTCTACATACTTTTGGTTTAACGACTGATAATAAGATACTATTTCTCTCAAATCATCTTTTGCAAATTCTGAAACTAAAACTTCTTTAATTTCCATTTACTCCGAATTCCTTTCTTAAATCAGAAAATACTTTTTCAGCTTTTTCAACTTTTCCTTCTTTTACTCTATTCTGGGAAAGTTGTATTACTTTTAATAAATTAAATGCATTCTTCATTTCCTGATATGTCTGTATATCTAAAAGAACAGCTCTACTTTCACCATTCTGTGTAATTATCATTGGTTCTTTTCTATCATTTACAAAAGACATCATTTCTGCTGCATTTGATTTTATATATGATATTGGTTTTATACATTCTTGAACATTTGGAATCATATTAATTACCTCCTTTACGTAACAGTCTTTTTATTATACCTTATTTAGACTGATATTACAAGGTTTATACTATTTAATCTAAATATTCACTCCACTAGCGTGTGCGTATAACATTGTTTTAAACCGCAGCGGGCTCGACCCGAAGTCAGTTTTGAAATGCGTGTTATACGTTCTTATTACAGATGGATTTCTTCTATTTTTTAAACACTAGAAGCAGCCATTGTAAAACATGCTAAATCATATACAATCAGATAAATCCAAAATAGTGCATTTGAAATTTTATTCAATTTTCCGAATTTTATGATATCTTCATTATAAATCATAACACTGAGACTTTTTAAATAATAAAAAACTATAAGCAGTAAAGAAAAACAAAATATTCCAAAGAATAATTGCTCAAAACTGGCTATCAGTAATATACAATTGCTAATAAAAAACATTAATCCTGATATTACGATGAAAACAAATTGTATTCCAATTTTACTATTTTTTCTCTTCTTCGCTTTAATCCACATAGAAACCAAACTAGCTACAAAAATAATGAAATAAATGCTTCCAAATATTAAAAAATATTTTTTATGGAACTTTCTCAAATATGAACCAAATGGATATAAAGTATTGAATAACGAAAAGGCAGGTATAAAAATGAATCCCAAACAATTTTTAACGACAGATTTATTGCCTTTTAACAAAAACCAGCCAACGATTGAAATAATAAAAGTCATAAAATAAGTAATAGTATCAAATGCGATACTTTTATTAATTCTAAAAATGGCATCTATACCATAAAAAAATGTGAAAATCATTCCATGTCCTTTTTCAATTTTATTTATAAAACTATGCGACTTAAATCACTATAATTTTTCGTTTCCGTTTCCAGCCCAGTGCGGGTGTGCGTATAACATTGTTTTAAACCGCAGCGGGCCTGACCCGAAGTCGGTTTTGAAATGCGTGTTATACGTTATTTCTTTTCGTTTATAATACCTTTTAAATAATTTTTATAAATA
>CALAUH010000096.1 GCA_937892225.1 uncultured Treponema sp. | reverse complement strand
CATCTTTTATATTATTAAATGCAAACATTATATGTCCATCATTATCTGCATTGCCATAATAATCTTTATCTATTATTCCAACACTATTAGCTAATATCAAACCCTTTTTCCCTGGATTAGAACTTCTATTAGCCAACATCAAATATTCATTATCCCCCATATATGCTTTTATTCCTGTTTTTACTAATGTTGGTTTATTACCTTTCTTAAAAAGGTCACCCATTCATTTGTTTCATTTTTATCTTTTATATATCCTTCTGGACATTTATCTGAACAATATCCGTTTACTTTGCATCCCATGTCTATTGTAATTGGATCACCAGCTTCTATTTTTTTATCTGTTGGAACTGCAATTGCGATTGGTCTTGCAATGTGGAAATCAGTTGCAGGATTCAGCTTAAAATATATTCTTATTCCAGGATATATTATTTCTATGATTCTGATGATTTTCTGTCCGTCTCTTTTTTCAGGCATTGCTTTTGACTCAGGTGGAGTTGCATCAGGACCATTAACATCAACATTTGTATTATCTTTTACTTTGGGTGCAGCTGGAAATTCAAGTTCAGATTCTTTTGGAGTAATTGCACTTGTTGCAATGATGCCGTTAATAGCAATACAGATAATGGGAATTATTTTTAATATAAAAAGTAAGAAAGTCTCTAAGGAGGTAAAATGATTTTAGTAATGTCAATTGTGCCTTATTCATGTGGAGAATTAATAACTGCAGCAGCAAAAGAAAAAGGTGCATGTGGTGGTACAATTCTTATGGGAAAAGGAACAGCTCAAAGTAATATTTTACAATTACTTGGATTTGGTAATACCTCTAAAGATGTAACTTATAATATTGTAGACGAATCTATAGTTAAAGATGTCTGTGCAAATATTAAAAGTGTTTGTAGTGATAAAAAAACTGGCTTTGGAGTAATGTTTACTATAAAAGTTGATTCATTTTTACGAAGTGGAAATTTTGATAAATCATATAGCAGAAAAAAAGAAGGAGATTCTGATATGGCAGATTCTTATCAGTTAATAAATATTATTGTAAATAAAGGTTTTGCAGAAGATGCAATGGCAGCTGCAAGAAATGCTGGTGCTACAGGTGGTACAATCATTCAGGCAAGAGGTACTGCAAAAGAGGGTGATGCAAAATTTTTTGGTGCAGAAATTGTTCCTGAAAAAGATATGCTTATGATTTTAGTTCCTTCTGCAGATAAAGATAAAATTGTAAATGCTATAAAAGAACTGCCTTGTTTACAGAAAGCTGGAAGCGGAATTGTTTTCTGTAACGATGCACAGGATTTTACAGTTTTAGGAAAACAAAAGCAATAATTATTGTACAGTGTAAGAAAAATGAATTTCTTCATTTTCCGTTATCATTTTACAAAAGTGCTGACCTATTTCTACAGGTAAGTAGAATTTGAATGGTCTGGAAATTGTTTTAAAATAATTTCCATCATAATAAATTTTTAATGAATCTGAAAAACCACCGATTAATTCAACTGGCAAAGCCTGACTTTCTTTCTGCAAAGGATTGTAATAGTATAATGAATTATCTTTTGGTGTAAGCAAAGTAAGTTTAGAAGAGTTGTAATCAACATTATAAGAATTACCATAATAATTAGCCCACTGTTGATATTCTGCCGGATAAACAACTGTTATTTGATTATCAATTTTTTTATGCCAGCTGCAAGTTTCTAAAGTAGTACCATCCTTTACATATTCCATTACAGTATTTTTACAGAATTCACCTGCTTTTTTACCAGTCAAAGAACAAACCGGTTCTTTATGATAATGTTCTGGTTCTATAAATTCAGGATATACATTATCAAAATGATTAGTTTTTTGTACCATTGTGTCTAAAATGTTTTTTGCAACCCATCCTGGTAAAGATGAACCTGTTTTTCCGACAACTGTTTCTCCGCTAAAGTTTCCCATCCAGACACCAATTGTATATTCCGGAGTTGACCCGAGTGCTACAATATTTTGATATTGATTTGCAGTTCCTGTTTTAAAAATTGAAGGATATTCAGTTTGAAAAGTTTGTGTGTATCCAAAACCTAAAACTCTTGCACTTTTATCACTTAAAATATTACAGATAATTCTTGCAGTATCTTTATCATAAATCTGTTTATTCTCCAGAGAAAGACCATCTCTTGGAAAAACAGCAAATGCTCTGGTTAATTCGTAAAGAGAAACTTCACCGGCTCCTAAAGAAAGGCCCAGTCCTTTGTCCTGACCGGTAGTTTTAAGACTTTCAAATCCTAGATCATAAAGTTTAAAAAGATAATTATCTATACCAATATCATTTAATATTGAAACAGCAGGAATATTTAAGCTGGATGCCAGTGCAATTCTTAAACGAATTGGTCCGTTAAATCTGTTGTTAAAATTTGCAGGTATATATAATTCTTCATTTCCAAATTCTTTTGGGATATCAGCAAGAATTGATGTTGGAATGTATAAAGGTTCATTATCTTCTGTTGTTGTTTCAAGAGCCATTGCATATAAAAATGGTTTCATTGAACTTCCCATCTGATTATAAACTAAAACACCGTCAATCTGACCGGAATTTGAATTATCAAAAAAGTCGTTGTTACCAATCCATGAAATTATTGAACCATCTTTATTGTCTATTAAAAGAAGTGCTGCATTCGAAATTCGAGAACTTTTTGCCTGTTCTAAAGCCTGTTCGAGATAGCCGTTGGCAAATTCTTGTATTTCAAAATCAATTGAAAGCGTTAATTGATTTGGTAAAGGCTTATTTTGTTTTTTATATTGATTTTGAATATAACGGATATAATGTGGAGCATAAAAAGGAAATTTAAATTTTTCTGCTCTTTTTGCAGTATCAATAAAATTCTGTGGATTTACTTTTTTTGAAATTTTTTCATAACATAAATCATATGCACGTTCTGCACAATTTCCCGGATTTAAAACAGGATTATAATCAGTTGGTCGGCGGGGAATTACTGCAAGACAGCAGGTTTCTTCTAAAGTTAAATCTTTTAATTCTTTAGAAAAAAAAGTTCGTGCAGCTGATGTAATTCCTTCTGCATTCATACCAAAAGGTACAGAATTTAAATAATATTCAAGAATTTGATTTTTAGTAAGACGGGCTTCAAGTTTATAAGCATTAAGTGCATCGTTAATTTTTCGTTTTAATGTTTTTTCATTAGATTTATTAATGATTTTAACAAGCTGCATTGTGATTGTAGAAGCACCGCGAACAGTTCTGCCAGAAGATTTGTTTTGAAAGAAAGCAGTAATTATTGCAGTTATATCAACCCCGTCGTGTAAATAAAAACGTTTGTCTTCGGCTTTTAAGAAAACTTTTCTTATCTGTTTAGGGATTTTCTTTAGAGGTGTATATTCTCTTTTTATTCCGTCATCAATAGAACTGACTTGAAGTAAAATGCCATTCCTGTCGAAGAATTGAGTACTGTATTCTCTTGTTTTAAATTCTTCGAATTCAGGATATGGCGTAAACCTGAATACAAGGTGTATCACTAAGAATACACCAAGTATTACAAGTAATATTTTAATCCATATGGATTTGAATATTTTTAAATTAAAGAATTTCATCATTCTATTTAATTACGAAAAGGTAACCGTTGCTTCTACCAAATACTTCTGGTTCGTACATACATTCAGCCATTACTGGTGGAGTTGGGTAAACACCTCTTCTTGTTGCTCTGAATGTAAATGTAATATAAGTTCCGCCACTATAGAAGTTGTTGTAGAAATATTGAACTTCGTTATCTTTTATATTTTTACTAGAGTAATATCTCCAGTAAGAATTCTTAGATGATGAAACTTGAGCTTCTGAACCTGATGTTATAAAGGTTGAATCAAGAATTTCAGCTCCAGATGGAATTGGACAACGAATTGCAACATAATCTCTTTGTCGTTTAGAAGAAACATAGATTTGTGCTTTATATGTTTTTCCAGATTCAAGAGTGATTAAAGAATTTGTAGCATTGCTGCCTTCTGTGTTTATAACATTACCAGTTTTATAATCTGTGATTGTATATTCAACATCAATTCCTTCATCACGCCATCGCTGCATTTCATCAGGTAAAGCATATTTCATTTCTGTTGTGTAATATAAAGTTCCAGTTCCTTCTTTAGAGAATGTAAGAGGAATCTGTTTTCCACGAGGAATGCTCTTTAATATTTCATCTTCAAATGGAAGTTTCAAAGTCTTAGGTTTAGCAGCTACACCTTTAAAGCTTTCTTTCATAATGTTTTTGTTATTAATATCAACAGTAGCAGTAAGGTCTAAGTTATCGAGATTACGCTGTTTTATGAAAGTATAGATTGCTTCAAGAGCCTTAGCTGATGATGAAGTATTTGTCCAGTAACCTTTAGACTGTTCAGATAATAATCTAAAGATAAGTTTGTCTACAAACTGATCATTTGGATTAATTGAAACTAATAACTGAAGAATCAATGAGATTTCATCAATCTGATTATCATACCAGTACCAGTTATAACTTCTGTTTAATTTTTTAGAAATTGTAATTGATCTTAAATCTGGTATTAAATAAGATCTGATGTCTGTTGCAATATTTTTTGCTTTAAGAACTGATTCAGTTGAACCTTCAGCAAGATAAGCAAGTGCAATATATGCATTTGTTGTCAAAGAATATTGATTAGATACATCTCCATAAGAACTCAATGCTGAATTACATCTTGTATCTTTTAACATGTTTAATACATATAATGCATGTGCTTTTTCGTAAATAGAAATATCTTTTGAATAGAAATTGTTTACGAGATAATTTTTGAGTTTGTTTATATCATATCCAAGCTCGTTTTTAGTATATCCACGCTGTAATCCGTAAGCATAGATTTCTGCAATACGTGTAGATACAAAATAGTTCGATTTGTCACCGTCTGGCCAGTAAGGGAAACCACCATCAATTTTCTGGATTTTCTTCCAGTTTTTTGTAAATGAAATGACGCATTTCTTAGGATCAGAAACTCTTGAATTTAAATCGAATGCATCAATATATTCACCAAATACGATGAGTGGAAGAACTCTTGCAGACTGCTGTTCCATACATCCATATGGATATTCGAACAGGTAATTTACAGAAGAACCAAGCATTCCAAGTCTTGTTGTATCGAGAGTAAATTTCAAATCACCACGACCGTCTTTTGCCCAGTCTGGAATTGCTATAAATTCTGTAACTTTATCTGATTTTTTGTCAGTTGTCTGACCCATCATAGTTACAGTTTCATAGACATAAGTCTTTTCTATCTGAATTGGAGAAATTAATTTTTCATCCAGAACTTCTGAGTGAATATTATAAACTAATTCAACAGTACCAACTTCTGTAGCACAAACATCGAAGTAAACTACAGTAGATTCATTAGGTGCAACATAAACCTGATGTTTTGAAGGTCCATCGACAAATCCTTTTCCAGGAACTGTATTTCTTCCTTCTAATTCATCTTGTGCAGTATTCTTAGTTGGAGATCTTACCTGTAAATCAACAGTAACGTTTATGCCCTTATCATTTAAGTTAGTAATAAGTACACCACATTCAGCTGTATCTCTTACACGTAATTTTCTAGGCTGTACCTGCTGGATGTTTACTGGATTTTGAACTTTAACTTCTTCTTCCTGTAAAGCAAATTTATCATCTTTTACACCGAATGCTGTGATTCTATATGTTGTTAATGAATCTGGCATTTTGAAAGTACAGGTTGCAACACCGTTTTTATCTGTCATAAGAACAGGTTCAAAAACAGCAGTTGGTCTAAAGTCTTTACGTTCATTTTCCTTAGTAGCATCTTCTGAGTCACCACCCTGTAAATCTTTAATGCTGTATGTTACAGGATCCATAAGGAAGTCACGGGAATCACCACCAGAAACTCTAAGAGGGAAGTTGCTTGTTGAATAGAAATAACTGATTGGATCTGGAACATGGTAATTGATTAAATCAAGAACACCTCTGTCTACAGCCATTAAAGTAAGTTCTGCATTTTTAAGAGGTTCTCCACCTTTTGTTGCAGTTAATTTTACTTTTGCAGTTTCTCCTGGTTTGTAAGAAGATTTATCACATTCAACTTTAATAGAGAATGCTTTTACATAAGGATTAATAAATACTGGAGTAACACCATAGTATCCTTTTGGTTTATCCATATCAACTTCGCCGTATTTGTGTTTAGGTGCTTCAGTTCTCATAGAGTATGATGAAATTGAAACATAAACAACAGGAACGTAGTTTGTAGCGATAGGAACTTTAATTACACTTGCAGGTGAATCAAAATGCTGAATCTGTTCTGTAAAGATACCTTCGCGTTCAACAGTGATAAGATAATCACCTTCTGGGAGAGGACTTTCTACAAGAATTTCTGCAGTATCACCAGGATTATATTCAGACTGATCAGGAGTAAGTTTAATTGAGTTACTGTTATTACTGTTGTACCAGTATGAACGTCCGCCAGTTACATAGAATTCATATGTTGTAACAACGTTATTATTGTTTTCATCAAATCCTGTAACTTTTAAAGTGTACCATCCACATGCACTTGGAGTAATATCTAAGACTCCAGAACCCTGTGGAACGATAGCTCCTTGTGAATCAAGTTTATCTTCTTTTTCATAACGTGTATAAACATAATCATCAACACTCTGTTCATTGATTACGTTCCATACTTCTCTAGTTAATGTGTATTTAAGTTCTTTAACCTGTGTATTAATCTGTTTAGAATTAAGTAAGTTTCCGTTAGTATCACAGAGAACAAATGGGAATTCAAGTTTTTTACCAACTTTAGCAAAACCAGAAATATTTCTTGGGCGTTTAATACCAAAATAATATGAAGAAGAATGTATTAAAACTGATGTCTGAGTGCTGATTCTCTGATTTGAAACATCTGTTACATAAGCTTCTGCTCTGTAAAGATGAGGTCTGCCGTTTGTAATTTTTTCTGTATTACATGTGATTGTAGCAGTACCGTTATTATCAAGGCTTCCTTCGCTGTAAGAGAAATAGTCTCTGTCACTATAATAATCTGAAGGTCCGAATCTAAAGTTTTTAGTTTCAGGAGTATTTGGATTGAATACACGAGGCTGTTTATACCATGAAACATTATAATTGGCGTTAGTTAATGCACCTCCGGCAAGATAAGCTGCATAAAGTTCTGCATCAAGTTTATCTCCGCCGTAATAAGTATTCTGTGGAACTGTAAGAGATGATTCAAATTTTACTCTTTCAAAAGTTGCAACGGTAAATGAAACAGTTGCTTTATCACCATTATCTCTTGTATATTCCAGTATATAACTTCCTGAATCAAGTTCATCTGGTAATTTGAAAGAACCGTAGAAACCACCGCTTTCTGAAACTTTACCAACTTCTGGTTTTGACAGAATATAATCTGAATGCCACCAGTTTCCTTTTGAGTTTACAGTGTAATTTCCCTGATAAGGAACCATCTGACCTAAATACTGGTCTCTATCAATTCCTCTGAAAGTTACAATTTCACCTGGTTTATAAAGTCCGCGGTCTACGAACATAAATGTTCTTTGAACAGGCTTTCTGGCATTTTTCATGTAACTGTCATAAACACCTTCTCGCCAAGAACTGTGTGTATTTGGACGATAGATTACTTTATCTTTATTGTTCTGAACACAAAGGTATAAAGAATCGTAATAGTAGCGGCCATCATTTTCTATTTTATGAATCTGTTCTTCTGTAAAGTTTATTACAGCCAGACCGTTTTTGTTTGTTGTAGATTTAGCAATAGAATGATTTAATGGATCTCCGCTGTAATCACTTATATCTGTAAGAACATGAACAGTAGCAGAAGGTACAGGTTTACCGGTACGTAAATCTCTTACCATAAATACAGCTCTGTTTAAACCGATACGTGCAGTAACACCTAAATCAGTAACCTGAATGGTCATCTGGTTATTGTTATCTCTTGTCTGAAGAGTTTTATCCCATGAAACATATTGTGTTCTAACAAGAGCCTGGAATCTTATGAATCCATAACCGCCATCAAGATAATTGTCAAAATTGATTTCTTCAAATTGTCTTGCGTTTCGTTTTTTCAAGAGCATTCTTGTTGATGTAGTATAGTTGTGTTCAATATCATCATACTTAGGGAAATAGAATGGGTTTTCAACATTGAAAACACGATAGAAAGAATCAGGCTGAATGTTCTGATATTCAAAAATAAGTTTATGAGGGAACTGTGCTTCAAGTAATTTGTTTCCATAGTCAATGAATTTTACATAAGCAGGAGCGCCTCTTGTTTTAAATTCATAATTTGATTTTGGACAGTAACAGGTCTGACCGAAAATATCTTTAATTCCAGTTCCAAGATAAAGTGTATATGTAGTATCTGTTTTTAATGGAAGATTGAAAAGTGTTACTTCTGTTCCAGAGATATTGATGTTATCTTCTGTTATTTTGTAATCAAAGTTGAAAGAAATGTTGTTTACAAGAGATTTCTTATCTGGGACTTGAGAGAAATATAATGTAAGAGGATTAGACATTTTTCCTTTAGAGAAATCTGCAATCTGATCAACTTTCTTTAAAGAGAAAGGTAAAAGGGTTTTATAACTTTGTGTATTAGAATTATTTTTTAATGCAGCAGTAACTAAAACGTTATGAGGAACAACATCAGTAATTGTGATTACGAATGTATTTGTAACCTGTTTGTTTTTGTCTGACATAGGAGTGTAATCATAGTAGAAATTGTCATCTTCGTAGTTTGGTTCTACAGTAAATCTTGAATTTCTGTTTGCTACAGTTACGATTAAATCATTTTTAATTTTATCTGCTGATACTTTATAGTTTACGCGAAGAAGGAATTTGTTTTCGTATGTTGGTAAAGCACCAGTTGAAGATGAATAATGATTTTTATTTTTCTTTTCATAACCAGGGAATATTTTTAAGATTTTTAAGGGTTCTGCTGTAGTTGTAAAAGTAGTCTGACCGGTAATTGTCTGACCTGCAACAGAAGTCATTTTAGGATTAATTTTAATCTGATATGAAATAGAAGGATTTGCAGGTTCACTTGCTTCAAAACTTAAATGCTGAGTTCCATACCATCTGAAAACACCTTTTAAAGCAGGTGTGATTGTCATTATGTCAGAAGTAGAAGATGGAGCTTCTAAGGCAGTTAATGGTTTTGCAGGTTTATTGAAAATTACATAGAAAGAAGGATGTTCGTTTGTTGCAACAATCGTTCTTTGTGGACCCCAGTCTTCAATCTTAAAAGGAGTACTTTCATCATTATTTTCTTTTGGGTTATCTGCAGGAAGTACTGTGTCTTTTACTTTTGGAGGATCTTTATATTGAGTATTATAAACAGTTTTGTAGTCAGAAAGATTTTTTCTAATACCTGGAACGACAGAATCACTAGGTTTTGTAGCCTTTAAATTCTTATCTGGTCTAGATTTTTCTTCCTGATGATTAATTTCATCTGGGAATTCAGCTGAATAATCTGGCTTAAAAAATTGAGAAAATGATTCATAAGAAACTTTTCCACTTGCATCTTTTGTCATCTGAAGAAGCTGTTTTCCTTGTGTGGAATAAGTTTTAGAACTCTCGTTGCTTGCAACTGTGAAAAATTCTTTAGATGCTTTAGAGTTTTTTTCACATCCGCTTAATAAAAATAAAATCGCTGAAAATAAAATAAGTGATTTTTTAAGATTCATATATACCTCGTATGGTTAAAATAATCCAATATAATATTATAAAGTAGAGTCAAAGAGAATTCAACAAATTTTAATTTTTTGTCATTTTAAATATTGATAAAAGAAACAGGATGGGAAGGATTAAAATGCCACACGGATTGGATTTTGCTAACGCAAAATCTGTAAGAGAAGAGAGTGGTTGACTGGAAAAATTAATCAGTTATAATAATTGAGGCGCTTGATACATATAAGCATCAGTTGCAGGTTGACCGGAAAAATTAATCAGTTATAATCTTCTGCCAAGTGATTAGGATAATATGCAAGTTGCAGGTTGACCGGAAAAATTAATCAGTTATAATCCAAAAACCCATTGAGTCCCATCGCTTTCGGTTGCAGGTTGACCGGAAAAATTAATCAGTTATAATATACCCAAGCGAGTATCTGAACCCAAGTCTGTTGCAGGTTGACCGGAAAAATTAATCAGTTATAATTTACAGCTTGACAGATTCTATCATCTTTGTGTTGCAGGTTGACCGGAAAAATTAATCAGTTATAATTTCGGTTGTCTTGGGATAGTTCCACCAGTAGTTGCAGGTTGACCGGAAAAATTAATCAGTTATAATAGGTTACGCCATAGCCTGCTATAGTGATAAGTTGCAGGTTGACCGGAAAAATTAATCAGTTATAATCTTTAGAAAATGAAAAAGATAGACAACATGGTTGCAGGTTGACCGGAAAAATTAATCAGTTATAATGTATCATAAATTGGATCGTGAGCCGTTTCAGTTGCAGGTTGACCGGAAAAATTAATCAGTTATAATTCCTTTCTAGTACACTTTTGCTACTGTCTTGTTGCAGGTTGACCGGAAAAATTAATCAGTTATAATGTACCATTATTACCAGCGTAATAAACTTCTGTTGCAGGTTGACCGGAAAAATTAATCAGTTATAATTTTTAGCAAGTTTTTCTAACATTGTCTGATGTTGCAGGTTGACCGGAAAAATTAATCAGTTATAATTAATTTGTGATGTTATTAATTCATCTTACAGTTGCAGGTTGACCGGAAAAATTAATCAGTTATAATAATTTTGTATATTGCATTGTTCAAAAAATGGTTGCAGGTTGACCGGAAAAATTAATCAGTTATAATTTCCATAGTGCACCCCGTTTTATATAAAATGTTGCAGGTTGACCGGAAAAATTAATCA
>CALAUH010000095.1 GCA_937892225.1 uncultured Treponema sp. | reverse complement strand
CAAATGTAAACCCTTGGGAAAACTGGTTTGGTAAACTCAAGACTGCCGTTGCACCATCCATTCCGGCTGAGACCGTATCAGTAGACCGTTTCATCGAATCTGCAAAAATGGCTCTCTTGGATCCAAAAGTTCCTGACCTTGTAAAATGTACCCCTGAATCAATCAAACGTTCATTCATTCAGGCTGCAAATTACGGGTTGGAAGTCGGTGGAGTTTTGGGACAGTCTTACATCATTCCTTACAATGAATCTGTAAGAAATCCAAAAACTGGACAGTGGGAAAAGGTTATGACCTGCCATTTCCAGATGGGATATAAGGGATTGATTGCTCTTGCAAGAAGATCTAAGACAATCAAGACAATCGCAGCAGAATGTATTTATGAAAATGATACTTTTGACTGCAACCTTGCATCAGGTAGAAGCATCACCCATAAGATGAACATATTCCAGGAACGTGGTGAAGTTATCGGATATTACTGTCTTGTTGAACTTACAAATGGCGGTGAACAGTTTGCTGTCATGAGCAAGAAGGATGCTGAGAAATTCCGTGACACTTACTCAAAGTCATACATTACTGCAAAGGATAAATCAACTCAGAACTGGGGAAAGAATTTTGATGCAATGGCACTCAAGACTTGTGTTATTAAGGCTCTTAAGCTCTGCCCTATCTCGATTGAAGCACTCCGTGCAGTCCAGACAGAAGAAGCATCTGATTATAACGATGAACCTGTTTCAGTAAACACACCAAAAGAAAACAAAATTCCAGCAAGTGAAAATGTAGAAACTGCAGAATATACAGTTACAGAATCATCTGTAAACAGTATTGCTGAACAGGCTCTTAACGAAAATGAATTTGACGAATCTGGAATAAATGAAGCTTTCGACAATGCTTTAAGTCCAGAAGATATCATGTAAGGATTGTTTATATGCCTAAGACCATTGAACCAAGATCGTTACTCCAAAATGAAGTTAAACCCATTGATATCAATGAGGAGATAATCATTTCTTTCTTTCAGTGGAAAACTCTTTTTGAAGAAAAAATTGGACATAAAGGCGATGAATTGGATGCATTTTTTGCCGGTTGGGTAATTTCAAATCCAATGGTAAGAGACCAGTTCAAAAAACTTAGGGCAAAAGACATAACAATTGAAACTTTAATCAAAGCAATAAGGAGAGTGTAGAAAATGCTGAGACTTAAACCTATGCAGAATTCAGAAACTGATGTTTTATGGGAAATGATTCATCTTCCTAAGAAACCACCAGTTCCGGTTTATGCCCATGTTGTAACAACAATGACAAAATTGCTTGCTTACAACTCAAAAGGAGAATTGATAGGAAAAGCAGGAGTAAAGAATTCAAAAGATTTCGATTTTGATGTTCTTTTGAAAGCTGCAAAAAAGAAATCAAATCTTTCTGCTGACATGTAATCAAATCAATCCGATGTAGGCGAGTTTGGTAAAGCCACAAGATTTTGGATCTTAAGTCTGTAGGTTCGATTCCTACCATCGGAGTTACTTTCTTGTCGTGGGAGAGAGACACAGAAGGAAAACTGTAAACCTTTGCCCATCTGCCATTGGATGCAGTATGCCTTGTAAATCAGGGAGAGCAGTAAGGTTCGATTCCTTATATGGGCAATATGGAGTGTTACTCCATTAATAGCAATTTGGATTGGCAACCAGGAAAGACTGGTAACAGCCGGAAAGACGGCAATGGAGATTGAAATGCCAAAAACAACCGGATGGTATCATGCAGTATTATATAAAGACAATACAATAATGCTCAGACCATCCGATTCAAGAGATTTACCACTCTTGAAAAAGCTTTTCAGTTCCAAAAAGGAAAGGGAACAAAGGCGAAAACAGGAAATACTTGTTAATGTCACTTTGGATATCCCCTACCAGAAAAGATCCATCAAAGAATTGAACACTGCATGGAAACTTATAGACATTATCTTTCAGTCAATGCACAAAAGAAAACCAACAGACGAGGAGATTTACTCAACATACGAGGATCTTCTTCCTGAATATGCCGAAAAAGTTCCTTGCATATTATTTCCTGACAGATTGCGACCAGTAAGACTTTCTGAAGCAAATTCCGTTCAGGCTGCAACATTCATTGATGGACTTTTATTCCATCTTTCACAGATTACCGGACTAGCACAAGATTTACAGGCTGATGTTAGATCCGTTATCTATGAATGGGAAACATGGAGAGGACAGCACTCACCGGACTTTACAGCAAACATGACTGATGAAGAATGGAGAAAACGAGCGACATATTCAGAAGCAAGCGGAATTGGCGGAGACATTGATAAACATCACATGCTTACAAGGGGAGCTCACGCAAATATGGCAGATGATCCTGAGAACTGGATTGCCTTAAACAGATGTGAACATCAGGAATTCCATGACATCGGAGAAGAAGCCTTTCTACAGAAATATCCACATCTGGAAGGAAGGTTCAAGAGAGCTCACCAAAAGTTTACTGAAGAATACAAGGATGGAAAATAGAATGAGTACAATGGTTAAGATAAAGGTGATTGTAACCTTCAGTTTCTTTTTTGTTTTTGGTTGCCTTGTCGGCTATTTTATTGAAAACAAGTTTGCAAGAAAGATAGTTCATGTCGATTTGGATGCAACCAATATCGAAATGTATGACGAAAACACAAGATATCCATTCATGCCAAAACAATATTCTGATTACATCTGTAACCTTGCCAAGGAACTGAGAATCGACAGTGATATAGCAGTATCAATCCTTATGGTAGAAAATCCGGAATTTAATCCAGATGCTACAAACAGGAACAAGAACGGAACTAACGATTTAGGCTTATGGCAGATGAATGACATGTATGTTTATTCCGTATTTGTCAAATCATATTGGGATATCGATACTGACTTCAATCCCTATAACTGGAAACATAGCACATTCTTGGCAATGCATCATATCGAATTTTTACTGAGAAGTTTGAAAGTCCAGGATGATGCAATTATGGCGTATAACTGTGGCAGGGGAAGAGTTATTGATAACGATATTCCTGCAATAACAAGGCAATATCTAGCAAAAGTAAACAACAACTTAAAGTTATTAAAGAATACAAAGGAGATAGAAAAATGATCAATGAAGAAATAAAGGAAACATTGAAAAAGCTTTATAACTGTAACAATGATTTTACGGTTACTCAGACAGGAAAGAAAAGTCCAAAAGTGAACGGCTTGTATAAGCCAGCGACAAAAGAAATTTTCATCCACAACAGAAATTTCAATACTGACAATGAATTGATTTTCACTGCTATACATGAATTTACACATCATATATTGACAACAGAAAAGAACATGAAATCATCAAAAAGCCATACTTCCCTTTTCTGGGCAACATTCTACAACCTTATAGATAAGGCTGAATCACTTGGAATATATTCAAGAAAAAGATCTGAAGAAACAGAAAAACTTATCAAGGAAATTTCTGACATTCAGAAGCAATTGATAGAAACTCAAAAGAATCTCGGAAAAGTTATCACAAAGCTTTACAAGTCATGTATTGATAACGGAGAAAGAATCGAAGATGTAATCGAGCATGATTGTCAGATAACACGCAAAAAAGCAAAGGAACTCATGCAGATGGCATCAAAACAAAATGAAACATCTGATGAAATGACAAAAGCTATTGAGTCCGCAAAGGATGAACAGCAGAAAAAAGCAGCAATCAAGGCTGCAGAAGAAGGAAAAACCCTTGACCAGGTAAAAACAATCGCAAAAGCAACTCCTTGTGATGATGGACTTGATACCCCATCCCAGTTGATAAAAGAAAAGAATCGACTGGAAAGAACAATAGAAAGATTGAATGACAGGTTAATCCAGGTAGAAGAAACCTTGAGGAGTATGGAATGAAAAGTAAGTGTTTAAAATGCAGCCACCATATACAAACTGGACAAAAACATACCTGTGAAAAATGTCCAATGAAACATATATGGGGAGAGATCCCCCATGATATGAAATTTATCGAAAGATGCAATCACTTTGAACCCAAAGACGAAGAAAAAGAAAGGTTAAATTGCTTGAAGAAAATCAAAAAACTTGAAGATGAAAAATTTATCCTTGAAGAAACAGTGACGAGAAGAGGGGCTGTAAAAAAGCAATTGATTATCAATAAAGAAAACGAAAGGGCTATATTGATACAAAGATTAAAGGAGTTATCGTAATATGAGATTTAGACTATTGAATGCTTATCCTTTGTATGATTACAGAGAAGCTTGTAAAGTTACTCAAGGTAAAGATCTTGAGGAAGTAAAAGATTTTGAACCTAAGAACGAGACTGAATGGTGGATAAAGCAGATTTGTGCTAATCATTCTACATTAAGATCTGTTCATTTCCGTCTTGTTGATACGAGACCTAGAAGTGTAATAATGCAAATAATCAGAGCAACAAAAGGGCATCCACAGCCGGAAGTTCAGTCATCAAGACCAGACTGGAACAACGGCAAGGAAAGAAGTTCAGATCCTTATGAAGATAAACTTTTTTTGCAGGATCATACGGCTGAAAGTTTTGTTGAAATGGCAAAGCAAAGACTTTGCAGGCGAACAGAAAAAAGAACAAGAGAATTCATGGAAGAAATGGTAGATGCTTTGCGTAACTCAGAAGATCCATTTCTTAAAGCTGTTGGTTACTGCTGCCATCCTGCTTGTGCATGGATGGGGAACAGATGTCCAGAATTAAAATCCTGTGGCAGATGTAGAACTCAAATTTCAGAACTTATAATTAACGAATACACTTTTAAGGAAAAATAATCCATGTTTCTTTCTCCGGAAGAGATAAACAGCCTTGAGGAACTATCTATTGTAAGTAATCAAACATGGTTTCAAATAAAGACTCCGACTTTCATTTGGGATAGTGATAACCATGTTAGACTAAGTGTGATCGGTGGCTGCACAGAATTATTGCAATGTTCAGAAAACTGCATTGAGGCATTATCTGCAAGACAAAAAAAAATCATAAAAAACTTAAAAAAATAGAACTACAAGAGTATAAATGACCGACAAGGGGAAAACAGAATGTCAGACGAAGAAAAAGCAGAAGAGATAATAAAAGAAAAATATTGCAACAACTGCGAAGAAAGAGAAACTTTTCCTAATATATATAACTGTTCCAATAAAGAACATTGTGATGATTATTATTTATTGAAAGAAGGAATATTGCTTGGACTTGCAGAAGGCAAAAAAGAAACAGAAAAACAATGGCACGATTGTTTTTTGACTTGTTCTAGTCCATTTTGTGCCAAACATTTTCCAGAAGTGAAAATACAAGGCGAGTTAGGAAATATGACAAATGACTGATGAAGAAGAATTAAACTATTTGAAAAACAAAATCAGTATGGAATTAAAAAATCCTGACACGCAACAGGGGTTTGAAATTATTTGCAAAAGACTTTCAAAACTTGAACAAGAAAATGCAGAACTGAAATACAATCTAAAATGTCGTGATGATGAACTTGCGGAAAGTAAAGCAGAAATCAATCAGATTATCGAAAGAGAAAGAGTTGTTCCAGAACATTATCTATGCGAAATGATAGAAAAAAACAAAGAACTGAATAAAAAACTGAAAGAAGATGTTGAAGATGTATCAAACATAAATATCAAAGCACAGAATATTATAGCAGAACTGAAAGCCGAAAACAAAACTATTCTTGAAGATAACGACACCTTGAATGAATTGGTTGATGAACTAAAAGTACAGATTGAAAAAATGAAAACCTGTTCACGTTGTATGAGCAATAACAAAGACATAGAAGAATATCCTTGTAAGAACTGTTTTAAAGACGGTGTTTATACAAAATGGCATTAATGGGAGGAAAGAAATTGTTAGTTAAAGAATATCGTTGCGATATATGTAAATGTTTACTAGTTGATAATGTAGATGGGATTGTAATTAGATCTTTTAATAATCTGAAAATTAAATTAAGAAAATATCAAATATGTGAAGATTGCAAAAAAGAAATTATAGAAGCTGTTAAAAAAAACAGGCAGGAAACAGAAGATGAATGAATATAAAAATAAATATAATGGGAAAATATATATCCTGATAGAAAAACTTAATAATAAAGTAAAACTACAGCGTAATGACGGAACTGTTTTTATTATATCAGAAACAGAATTTAATTTTTATTACAGAAAAATATGATTGACTGTTTTTGAAGGCTTTTCAAAAGCTGTCAATTCTAATTTGATTTGTTTTGACTGTTAAATGACATGTTATTCAGCATGGTAATTAGTATATTTTGTACATATTCTCCTGGATTCAGGAATGTCTTTTTATAG
>CALAUH010000094.1 GCA_937892225.1 uncultured Treponema sp. | reverse complement strand
GAGCATTTTCTTTGCTCGATTCATTTTGTTTTACCTCCGTTATTATTTTTGCTGTTTACGCATATGTAATTAAATTAAATGGTAGACATTTTAACTGGGGTCATATTACTGGTATCTTAGGTTCTCAAAACACTTGTATCGTTGGTGTTATGGCGCTTGGTATGGCAATGGTTATCATTACTGGTGGTATCGACTTATCATTGGGTGCTAATTTAGTATTGGCATCTGGCGTTGGTATCATGGTTTATAATGTAACTTATTCAATTCCGTTAATGATCGTTGCTTGTATTATTGCTGGCGCTTTTGGAGGATTAATCAATGGTTTATTAATTGGTTATATTAAAATGCCTCCATTCATTGCAACGTTAGGAACTCAATTAATTTATAGATCATTTATGCTTTATATGGTTAGAAAGATCGATGTTGATTTAACAGGATCTTCTTCATCTCAATTCATGCTTAAAGCAGATTCTAAATATTATGATTTCTTAAAGTTTAATATTGGTAATGGTAAAATTCCTGGAATTGATTTTCCTATTATTACTATTATTTGTATTATCAATTTTTAATTTAATAATCAAATTTTTATTTATATATTGAGGACCAATAAAACTTGTATAAACTAATGAATAAGCATCATAAACAGTCAATGGTTTTTCATAAGAGTCATTTGAGTGACGTAAATCAAAAGAATTAAATCTGTTATCTCCCATCATAAAATAACAATTTTCTGGTATATAACTTGCATTACCATCTACATCAGCTGGGAAAACAGGCATATTTCTTTCGTCCTGAAGCATAAATTCATAATTAGTTATATTTCTAAAAAGTTCAGAAGTTTCTTCTAAAACTGAATCTGAAGTTACAGAAGCATCTAACTGAATTAATTCAATCATTCTTACAATCATCTGACCATAAGCAATTTTTGACATTGCATTCATTCTAAAACATGCATCTTCATACATATCTTTTTTATCATCAATATGTTTTGTCCAGTCCAACATAAAACTAGAGAACCATTTATCTCCATCTTTCTGTGTCATAAGCTGTCTTACGATATTCTGTGTCTGAACATACATTTCATACATATTAAGATTTGGCATTTCAAAATCAATTGTTTTTTTATTATTCTTAGTTAACGCTTCAAATTTTGTTACAAGTTCTTTTGCAGTTTCACCTGCCTGTACCAAATCAAAAGTTCTTCTTTTAGTTTCAAGTTCAAGCATCTTTTCATAATCAGAAGAAGAAACCGGTATTCTCTGAACTTTTTGCTTTATATTTGAAGAAAGATCATTCAAATTCCAGCAAGCCCATTTTTTATCATCTTCTACAACTTTATATTCACCAGAAGTTTTTGTTCTCGAGTACAGAACTCCATCCTGCATTACAAGCTGCTCACCCGGTAAACCGACAATTCTTTTTACCAGAGGATCGGCTTTAATATTACCATCTTCATCTTTATTAATATTTAATGCAGTAAAAGTAAGCATAAACAAAAGTTGTGATGTAACAGTTTTTACTTCAGATTTTCTGTCAATTTTATAATGAGGATTTCTTAATACGACAATATCTCCGCGTTTATATTTTGTAAACGAATTTAATCCTACATCAGTCAGAGGAAATTTAGGACCGCAGTCAATTTTAGAAACTACGACTTTATCTTTTATAAGAAATTCAGGAACCATAGATTCAGATGGAATAACATACAATTGGAGAACAAAAATCTGAATTAAAAGAACCATAAAAATTGCCTGAACTAAATTATCAATCCAGTCAATGATTTCAAAAACAACTTTACCCTTTCCAGTATACTTTGTTTTTACAATCTGAACTTTCCAGTTTTCTGTATATTTTTTTACACGCTTCATATCCATCATTGATGAAATGACAAGTGAAAATATAAAAATAATACACCACAACAATACCTGAATTACATCATACCAGTAAGGAGTTCCAAATTTTCCTGCTCTTCTTAAAACAAAAGCAAGCAGTAAAACAAATGGAAGATACTGTATAAATTTTAATGATTTATATGCCTGTTTACCGTCTGTTGGAATCAGCATTTTAAAATAGACAAAATAAACTGCTACTGCTGTAAATCCTGCAGAAAGAATAAAAGCTAAAAGAGAAATATCAGCATGAAAAGAAACTGATAACAAAGAAAAAAGAACTGCCGATGCAAGTTCAATGATGAAACAAATTTTAAAACATTTTGGTTTATTCATAATATTAATATAACAAATATTAAAAATAAATGATACATAATTTACTTAAACAAGTTCTTAAAATTTTCAAATAAATGTTCCTGTAAAATTTCCATTTCTATGTTTCTTAAGTCTGACGCTTCAATAAAGATTTTTTCAATATCACCAGTAAAAGTTTTTTCTTCTCCCTTTAAAAACTGAAAAGGTGCATCCGTTTCCAGAAGAAGTTGTTCAAGCGGAAGTTTTTCTACACATTCAATCACTTTTTTATTATTATTCATCATCTGTTTTCCAAAACTAAAATAGGCATTTATACCCTTTTTAGACAACGATTGTGCTTCTACCAAAGTTCCCATAAACGAATGAAATAAAACTGCAGGAACTTTTTTTAATAAAGATGAATATTCAAAAAGTTTTTCATTTGCTTTTCTACAATGAATAATCAATGGTTTATTATATTTAACTGCCATTTCTGTCTGAAAAATAAAATTTTCTTCCTGTTGTTTTGAAAGTGATTTTAATTCAGGTGTAAAAAAATCAAATCCTGCTTCTCCAATGGCATCAAGTTTGTTTTCTTTTAAAAGAGTTTCCAAAAAATTTAAATCAGTGTTATAATTAACTTGTGGGTGGAATCCAAATGACAGTTTTATTTTCTCTTTTAAGATAAGTTTTTTATCATATTGAAAATACCATTCATTTTGATTATGTGCACACGTACAACCAATCCAATTTTCTGGAGGATTAAAACTTGAGCAGTTGAAACAATCAGTTAAATGAAAATGTGCGTCTGTAAAAAATTTATTATTTTTTTCTAACATTTTTTTTATTATAACCGAAAAATATAATATAAGCACACTTTCTTTTGTTACTTCATAGATTTTTATAGTTGTATTTCATAATTAATGGGGGAAAATTAAATGAGAAGCTATACACTTAAAAGCATTGGAAAAAACACAGATTACATGACAATTGTTCGTGAAATGGAAGACGGTTTTGTTGTAAAAATCGTTCGCGATATGGACGGATATGAAGATATTAAAACTGATTATATCTCTCGTGAATTATTCGACAGCTGTATTCGCACAGGATATTTAACAGAAATTAAAGAAAAAATTGCAGTAAATGCATAATATTTATTGTATATAATATATTTAGAAAGAGAAGACTGATTTTTATCATAAAAATTTGTCTTCTCTTTTTTTTTATTTATTTCTATATATAGACATAAATAAGAAAAATTCATATAATATGATGATAAACGCTATATGTTAAAAGTGTTTTTATAACACTAGGAGGATCGTTGGCATACACAGGTACAAACACAAATGCAAACAATAAGGGGCAGCGAATAAATGAAAATATTCGTGTGCGTGAGGTACGACTTATCGATGATGAGGGAAATCAGCTTGGCGTAATTGCAACAGCAGATGCTCTCAAAATGGCAGAAGAAAAGGAACTCGACCTTGTTGAAGTTTCACCAAATGCTAATCCACCAGTTTGTAAAGTAATGGATTATAATAAATTCCGTTATGAAAAACAAAAAAAGCAATTTAATAAATAATCTCAAAATTGAATTTATTGGTGACAGTATTACTTGTGGTTATGGAGTTGAAGGTCATTGGAATGAAACCGAACATTTTACAACTCAAACTGAACGACCAGACAAAGCATACGCTTTTTTAACAGCAAAAGCATTAAATGCAGAATTTCAACTTTGTTCATGGAGTGGAATTGGAATTACTTCTAACTATGTGGATCCTGCTACTGCAACAAAACCAGATACTTACCTTCTTATGCCTGATTTGTGGCCTTTTACAGATAAATCTGGACAAACAAGAATGAATCTTGAACCTCAAATCTGGGATGAATTAAATTTCAGTCCGGATATTATTGTTATAAATCTTGGTACAAATGACACAAGCTGGGTACAAAATGTTGAAGAAAGGCGTACTCATTTTTTCAATGAATATTTGCGTTTCCTAAAAACTATTCATAAGCGGAGTCCAAATGCAAAAATCTGCTGTTGTCTTGGAATTATGGGTCAAGAATTATATGAGTACGTTGAAAAAGCTTCTTTCCTTTTTTCACAAGAGTTCCCACAAACAAAAATTATATCTGTAAAGTTTGATGTTCAACTCGAAAGCGACGGAATTGGTACAGACTGGCATCCAAATGCAATAACTCAAAAAAAAGTTATAAAATCAAAAAATTATTGTGGTAAAAAAGA
>CALAUH010000093.1 GCA_937892225.1 uncultured Treponema sp. | reverse complement strand
AGTCGCGGCTAACAGCGATAATACCAAGTTTTACATCAGGGATGTTCTTGAACATTTTAAATCTCCTAATTCTAATTATATACATTGAATTCTATCCGAATATTATTCATTGTCAAGTAGAGAATACATAAATTTTCTATATTAAGACAAAAAAAATACCGCTGCTAAATTAATAACAGCGGTTGTATTGAATAGAATTATTAATTCTAGCTCAAATCAATATTTACACCTGTTAAACCTACAAAGGCACCAGCTTTTGCTTCTGATGAATCTGCATGAGCAATTAACCATTTATTTTTTGCCCAGAGTAATTTATCATTAAGATTTTTTTCATCAATCTTTGGTTTTTCTGTGTTTGTATCTTTTGGAAGAACGATGATTACACGGAATCCTTCTTTAGAAACTTCACCATTTTTTACTGCATTACATGGTGCATAATGTAAAGTTGTTTCATATACCTGAACTACAGTTCCTTTTGGTACATAGAAAGCTTCTACAGCAGATGTACTTAATTTGCCATTTTTTACTGACTGAAGTGGTGCAAGTAAAAGAACCATATCATTAGAAGGAATATTTAATTCTGAACCGATATGCCATTCAAGACAATTTAATTTTGTGTTGTTACCGTTACAATATCCAATCTGAATTGGCATTCCACCGTAAGCATTTGTACTGAATTCTTTTGCAATTGGGAGAGCTTCTAAACCTGCATCGCCTGGTTCATAAATAACTGCTCCTTCTGGTTTTTTTGTTGTTTCATCAAGTTTTTTTAACAAATCTGTTACATCATAACCTGTTAAAACTTTTCCATATTTTTCAAAACTGTGTGAAAATACTGACTTAATACGCATTGTTTTACCCCTAATTTTTTTTGTTTAATAAATATATTCTATCACAAAAAAAACTTTTTGCATTAGGAAAAATCATTAAATCATCTTTTTTTTTCTAAAATTCTGTTTATAATAAATGATATGGAAAAATTACTATTTGAAAATTACAAAGATTATTTTAGATGCGGTGCAGCAATCAGCGGAATGCTTCTTATGTCTACAGAAGAACGAAAAGCAATGATTACAAAAATGGAAGAATTCCGAAAAAATTTTAAACCACCGGCAGACAATCCAAATTTTAAACTTCCAGAATTTCCTAAATTTCCAGACGGACCTTTACCAGATACAGAAATTGCAAGAAAACATTTTAATCTTATAGTTGCAGAAAATGAAACAAAAATGGGTTCTGTAATTCCTCAAAAAGGTGTTTATAATTTCGAAGGTGCCGACAGATTAATCAAATTTGCAAAAGAAAATAATCAGGATGTAAGATGGCATACATTAGTCTGGCATAACCAAAGCCCTGACTGGATTTTTAAAGATGATGATGGCAATAAAGTTTCAAAACAAGTTCTTGAAGAAAGACTCAAGGATTATATTTTTACAGTAGGAAAAAAATACTCAAAAGATATTTGTTCTGTTGATGTTGTTAATGAATGTATTTCTGATAAAAATTTTAAACTCCGTGATGGTAAAGACCGCTCACAATGGTTTGATATTTTAGGTCCTGAATATATTGATAAAGCATTTTTCTGGGCAAAAGAAGCTTTTCCAAATTCAAGCTTAGTTATTAATGATTATAACCTTGAAATGATACCTGGAAAAAGAAAAGGAATGTATAATTTATTAAAAGGTATGTTAGAAAGAGGCGTACCTGTTGATACAGTTGGTCTTCAAATGCATATCAACAATTATAAACCAAGCGTAAAAGAAATTGAAAAAACAATTGAACTTTACGGAAGTTTAGGATTGAACGTAATTGTTACAGAAATGGAAATTTCAATTTACAAAGATAAGAATTTTGAAAAACCAGATGCAAAAAAAGAAGTAACTGATAAAATTTTAGATTTACAGGCAAAACGATATTCTGAAATTTTTGAATGTTTTAAGAAAGAAGCAAAAGCCGGTATTTTAAAAGATGTAGTTCTATGGGGTGTTACTGATTTTATGTCCTGGAAAAATAATTTCCCTGCTCCAGGAAGAGGTGATGCACCACTTTTATTTGATAAAAAAGGTGATGCAAAACCAGCTTTTAATGCATTACTCAACAACTAATTGTATTGGACAATGGTCAGAACCCAGCACATCACTTAAGATAGTTGCCGATTTTAAATTTTTAACAAATTCTTTATTAATGCACTGATAATCCAAACGCCAGCCGATATTTTTTTCTCTGGCGTGGAATCTATAACTCCACCATGTGTATTTACCAGGTTCATCACAGAATTGTCTAAAAGAATCTACATATCCTGCATTAATAAAAGAATCCATCCATTCTCTTTCTTCCGGTAAAAAACCTGCATGTTTTGTATTGTTTTTTGGATTAGCAATATCAATTTCTTTATGACAGACATTATAATCACCACAAAGAACAATATTAAAACCGTCTTTTACTAAATCATCACATTTTTTATGAATTGCTTTATCAAATTCAAGCTTATATTCCAACCGAGGATGTCCGCCTTCATCATCATCCTGACTGTTTGGAAAATATGCAGAAATAACAGCAGTCTTACCGATTTTTACAATTGTTACACGACCTTCATCATCAAAAAGAGGATTTCCAAGATTTTCAACTGCATCTGGTTCATTTTTACAGTAAATTGCAGTTCCCGAATATCCTGGCTTTTTAGCACTGTTAAAATATGATTTATAAGAAAGTTCTTTTGTAATATCTGTTGGATTTAAAAGTTCCGGTGACAATTGCCCTGGATTACCTTTTGTTTCCTGAATACAGATAACATCAGCTTCTGTCGAAAGCAGCCAATCCACAAAACCTTTTTTTTCTACTGCACGAATTCCGTTTACATTCCAGGAAATAATCTTCATCATTTATCCTTATTTATAAAATATCATTATAAAAAAGACTGCCTATAAAGACAGTCTCTTTTATACCTCTATGATTTGTACCAAACAAAGTGTCGATACGAAATTGATTTGTCACGCAGTTCGCAAGAACTGTCGTGTTCATAGTGTTTTATACGGCACCACAGGTGTCCGTATAAAACTATTTATACAATGGAGCTAAAGTATCAACTACTTTTGTATATTCAGCATAAGCTTCGTTATATTTAGCAACGTTTTCTGGAATAGGATCTGCAGATTTAGAAGTATCCAAAGTAATGTGTTCTGCACAAAGAGCAGCAATATCACATTTTCCAGATTGATTTTTCAAGCACCACAATGCCTGAACAGCACCACCAAGAGCAGCTGCTTCATCCAAAGCAGGAACACGGATTGGCAAGTTCATAACATCAGCAGCAATCTGTCTCCATAAAGGTGATTTTGAACCACCACCAATTAAGCGGATTTCTTTAGGCTGGAAACCAAGCTTTCGGAATGCATCCAATCCACCGCGCATAGCAAATACAGCACTTTCCAAAGAAGCACGACAAATATTTGCACGACTTGTATTAGCACTAGTCATTCCAGTAATAGAAGCACGACCATTTGGTAAGTTTGGAGTTCTTTCACCATTGAAGAATGGAATAACCAAAACACCTTCTGAACCACAAGGAGCTTCTGAAGCAACACCATCCAAATCTTTTACTTCAAGATTAAACAATCCACGAACAAATTCTGTAGCTACAGTACAGTTCATTGTACATAAAAGTGGTAACCATCCGCCTGTAGAAGAACAGAAACCTGAAAGACCATTTGCTGGATCTGCAATTGGTTTATCTGAATAACCATAAAGTGTACCAGAAGTACCCATAGACATTGTTAAGAAACCATCAGCAACAGTACCTGTACCAACAGCACCCATCATGTTGTCTCCACCACCAGCAGATACTGGAATTCCTTCTGGAATACCATATGCTTTTGCAGCTTCTGCAGAAACTGTACCTGCAGGACTACTTGGTTCTATTAATTCTGGAAGTATATTTAATACTTTAGGATCAATGATATCACAAATCTTTTTAGACCAGCAGCGATTAGCTGAATCAAATAAAGCTGTACCAGAAGCATCACCATATTCCATTACATATTTACCAGTAAGTTTCCAGTTTAAATAATCATGTGGAAGCATAATATATGCTAATTTTGCAAAAGCATCTGGTTTATTATCTTTAAGCCACATAATTTTTGGTGCTGTAAAACCTGTAAGCATTAAGTTACCAAGAAGTTTTACTACTTTTTTATCACCACCAGCTTTTTTTGTAATATATTCACACTGTTTTGTTGTAGAAGTATCACACCAAAGTTTGATGTTATACAAAGCTTTTCCATCTTTATCAAGAGGAACAAATCCATGCTGCTGACCTGAAACACCAATTGCTTCAATTGTTTTTTTGTTTTCAGCACTTAATTTTCCAAAACAAACTTCCAACCCTTTATCGAACCATTCTGTTTTCTGTTCACGAGTTCCATCAGCTTCAGAAATCAAATCCATTGGACATGATGCTTTTTCAATAATTTCCTTTTTTTCGTAGTCATAAATAACTACTTTCATACTCTGTGTTCCAAGATCAATACCTGCAACAGTTTTCATACTTTAATAATCCTCCTAAAAAAGAAATGCTAGTGTAACAATATCACACTAGCATTTACAATTATAATTTATATTTAATTAATTTTCTATCATTAAATATGATTAAAACTTTTCCTGTCCTTCAAATCTTGGAATTAAATCTGTTGCAGCTTTAATTTCTTCATCAGTTGGAATGTAATCCTTCATAATTCCATCGTTGAATTTCTGATAACTCATCATATCAAAGTAACCTGTTCCTGTAAGTCCAAACAAAATTGTTTTTTCTTCACCAGTTTCTTTACATTTTAAAGCTTCATCAATTGCAACTTTAATTGCGTGTGAACTTTCTGGAGCTGGCAATGTACCTTCTGTACGGCAGAAGAATTCAGCAGCTTCAAATACAGATGTCTGTTCAACAGCACGAGCTTCCATATATCCATCATGATAAAGCTGGCTTAAAATTGAACTCATACCATGATAACGAAGTCCACCAGCATGGCTTGCACTTGGCATAAACTGTGAACCTAAAGTATACATTTTCTGCATTGGACAAACTTTACCAGTGTCACAGTAGTCGTAAGCAAATACACCACGAGTTAAACTTGGGCAGCTTGCAGGTTCAACTGCAATAAACTGATAATCCTTTTCGCCACGGAGTTTTTCACCCATAAATGGAGAAATCAATCCGCCAAGGTTTGAACCACCACCAGCACAACCAATGATAATATCAGGCTTAATTCCATATTTATCCATTGCAGCTTTAGCTTCCATACCAATAATTGACTGGTGAACCAAAACCTGATTTAAAACTGAACCAAGTACATAACGGTAACCTTCATGTTCAGTTGCATATTCAACAGCTTCAGAAATTGCACATCCAAGGGAACCAGTACATCCTGGGAAACGTTCATTAATATCACGACCAACTTTTGTTTCCATTGAAGGTGAAGGAATACATTTTGCACCGTAAGTACGAATTACTTCGCGACGATGTGGTTTTTGTTCATATGAACAGCGAACCTGATAAACCTGGCATTCCAAATCAAGATATGCACAAGCCATTGCCATTGCAGTTCCCCACTGACCAGCACCAGTTTCTGTTGTAACACCTTTAAGACCCTGCTGTTTTGCATAATATGCCTGAGCAATTGCAGAATTTAATTTATGTGAACCAGAAGTGTTATTTCCTTCAAACTTGTAATAGATTTTTGCAGGAGTTCCAAGCTTCTTTTCCAAACAGTATGCTCTTGTAAGTGGAGCTGGACGATACATTTTATAGAAATTTAAAATTTCCTGTGGAATTTTAATATATCTGTCTGTTTCGTTTAATTCCTGTTTTGCAAGTTCTGTACAGAAAACGTGACTTAATTCTTCAAGTGTACAAGGTTTGTGTGTTTCTGGATTAATTAAAGGTGCAGGTTTATTTTTCATATCTGCACGAACGTTATACCAGGAATCAGGCATCTCCGATTCATCTAAATAAATTTTATAAGGAATTTCTTTATTTGCCATATTCTTACCTCTGAATAATAATTTACAATGTTTCTATGTAACTGTCAATAGTATTTTTTATAAATCCATTTCTTTTTTCTTTAACTTTCTAAAGAAATAAATCAAGAATGGAATTGCTGTTATTGCACTTAAAATATCTGCAATACACTGTGATATTTCTACACCCTTTAAACCAAAGAACATTGGTAACAAAATAATTGCCGGTATAAAATATACACCCTGTCTATTCATAGAAAGATATGTTGCAGATTTAATATGCCTTGTTGATTGCATTAACATATTTGTACCAATAATCAATGGATGAAACGGTAAAAATCCAGCCTGCCATCTTAAAGCTGTTTTTCCAATTTCTATAACTTCTTTATCATCACGGAAAATCTTAATAATCTGAGGAGCAAAAGCACAGAAAATGATTGCAAAAAATGACATAACAGTAAAGCCGCACAAAACCATAAACAAATATGCTTTTCTAACACGGTCATATCTTTTGGCACCATAGTTATATCCTGAAACAGGTGAAAATCCCTGTCCAATTCCAATCATCATAGAAGCAATAAACATACAGATTTTATTTACAATTGCCATTGCTGCAATTCCTGCATCTCCGCCATATTTTGCTGCAGCTCTGTTTAATAAAATTGTTGCAATACTTGCTAAACCCTGTCTTGCTAAAGATGGTAAACCTGTTGAAATAATTTTAATCAATATTTTTATATCTTTTGAATAATTTTTAATTGAAATTCTACAAATTGATTTTTTTCTTATATAAAATGAAAGTAAAATTGAAAAACTTACCAGCTGACTGATTAATGTTGCAATAGCCGCACCACTAATTCCCAGATTGAATGTATAAATAAATAATGGATCTAAAATAATATTTAATACACCGCCAAAAGTTAATCCAATCATAGAAAAGAAAGCTTTACCTTCTGAACGCAAATCATTATTCAAAACAAAAGATGCACACATAAAAGGTGCACCAAAAAATATATATTTTGCATAATCATTTGCATAAGGCAGTACTTCTTTAGAAGCACCTACTAATTTCATAAATTGTGAAGAAAAACTTACACCAAGAATCATTACAAGAATACCAACAGCTATGGCTGTAAAAAAAGCTGTTGAAGAAATTTCTGATGCATCTTTATTTCTTTTCTGTCCCAATCTAATAGAAACTAAACTTCCAGAACCCATTCCAAGAGTAAATCCAAATGCCTGAATAATAGACATAATAGGAAAAACTACACCAACTGCTGCACTTGCCTGTGTACTTAATTGTGATACAAAATATGTATCTGCAATATTATAAATTGATGTTACAAGCATTGAAATTACAGTTGGTATTGCCAATGTAGTTACAAGCCTTGAAACAGGTGTATTAATCATTTTGTTATATTGTGAATCTGCAGTAAAATTATTTTCCATAAGTTTTTTAATTATATCAAAAATTTTTAATTTTTATAAGTTACTTGAATAAATACCCATAAAAAATGTAATATACAGTTATGAAGAAACAAGATACGTATATTTCAGAATTTTTGGATACTAAAACAATATCTGCACTTTCTGATTTTTTGGACAACTCAACTAATTTTACTAAATACTCAGATTTAATTGCTATTGCATTTGGTGCAACTCCAAAATTTTCTACAATGAAAAACGAAGATGTTTCTAAACTTATTATAAGTTTTAAAAATAATCTTACATTACTTATACAAAAAACTTGGGTAGAAAAATCTGATATTGCATTAAAAGATCAGCTTTTATATCAATTAGATGAATTACTTGCTAATAAATCTACTTGGCAGTCTAATTACACATTATTCTTAAAAATAATTAATCAGGCAGTTTATTTAATGTTTGGTCAGCCAACAGATTCACCTGAATTTACAGAATATACTCTTCGCATCGATCCCGAATTTGGTATTTTCTGGTGGTATATTTCTAATTTACCTCCCGAAACAGACTGGTCAGAAGATAAATGCCGGATAGCAATGATGTTAGGAATGTATTTCTTAGCAAATTACTAATACTTTTTATAATAAAATGCCGGCCCAAAAAACGAGCCGGTTTTTTTTTAAATCTTTCTGAAGTTTTTCAGAAATAAAAAGGAAGTAAAAATGGATATAAATACAATTTCAAATAAATTACGAAAAGCCAGTGAAATTCTTGCCTTACAAAATGCTTCTATAAAAAACAAAGCTCTTTTAAAAGTTGCAGATGAATTAGACAAAAATAGAGTTTCCATTATTAAAGAAAATAAAAAAGATATAGATGCTGCAGAAAAAAAAGGTGTTTCAAAATCCATAATTGATAGATTGATGTTAAATGATTCCAGAATTGACGGAATTATAGATGGATTAAAACTCGTTATTTCACAAAACGATCCAATTGGTGAAGAAATCAGCGGTTGGAAAACACCAAACGGTATGAGTATTAAACAAGTACGCGTTCCTCTTGGAGTTGTTGCAATCATCTATGAAAATCGTCCAAACGTAACAATAGATGCATTCAGTCTTGCTTATAAAAGTGGAAATGCTATTTTACTTCGAGGTTCTTCATCATCTTATAATTCAAATAAAGAAATTGTTAAAATCATAAAAAATGCTTTATCTGATATTCAAGACGGTGTTCCAGATGCAATCGAATTAGTTGAAGTACAGGAACATAATCACAGTGATGTTGATGAAATTCTTAATGCAACTGGAAAAATTGATGTTGTTTTACCAAGAGGCGGAAAAAAACTGATTCAAAACGTTGTAAGCAATGCAAAAATTCCAGTAATTGAAACAGGAAGTGGTATTTGTCATCTTTATATTGATGATGAAGCTGATTTAGAAATGGCAGCTAAAATTGCAGAAAACGCAAAAATTCAGCGACCTAGTGTTTGTAATGCAATTGAAGGAATTGTTGTTCATGAAAAAATTGCATCAGAATTTTTACCAATGCTTGTAAAAACATTCAATGGCCGTGTAAAAATACATGCTGATGAAAAATCTTTTACAATTTTAAATAAATTAATACCAGAAGATTCAAATTTATTATCTAAAGCCGTTCCAGAAGATTATGATACAGAATATTTAGATTATGAATGTTGTATTAAAACTGTAGAAAATATTGATGAAGCTATAATTTTTATAAATACACATAATTCTAAACATTCAGAAAGTATAATTACAAATAACAGACAAAATGCAAGAAAATTCCAGAACATGATAGACGCTTCCTGTGTTTATGTAAATGCAAGTACACGATTTACAGATGGAGGAGAATTTGGTTTTGGAGCAGAACTGGGAATTAGTACACAAAAATTTCATGTACGAGGCCCAATGGGAATAAAAGCTCTTACAACAACTAAATATTTGATTGATGGAGACGGACAAATCAGATAACCTGATGATTAAACCTGTCAAAAAATTTTATTAAAAAGATATTTCAGGAGAAAAAATGAATAATATTACAGAAAGCATAAAAAAAGCAAGAAAAATTGTTATAAAAATTGGTTCTAATACTTTGGCAAAAAGCGATGGAACTCAAAATACAGAATTCATGACAAATTTTGCAAAACAATGTTCTGAACTTATAAAACAAGGAAAACAAATTGTTTTAGTTTCTTCTGGAGCTCAGGTTGCAGGTGTTTCTACAACAAAAGAATGGGCCCGAAAAAAAGATGTACATTATCGACAGGCATTATGTTCAATTGGACAGGTTGAACTTATGTACCAGTGGAGACATGCTTTCCAGAAAGAAAATCTTCACATTGGCCAGCTTTTACTTACTAAAGACGATTTTGAAAATGAACACCGCAGTTTAAATATCCGCAATACTTTATTCACTCTTGTTGATGAAGGAGTTGTTCCAATCATCAATGAAAATGACAGCGTAAGTTTTGATGAAATTAAAATTGGTGATAATGATAATCTTTCAGCACTTACTGCAATTCTATGGAGTGCAGATTTATTAATTTTATTCAGCGATATTGATGGTATTTATTCTGACAATCCAAAAACAAATCCAAATGCAAAACTTATTGAAGAAGTTTCTTCTATTTCTGATTTAAGAAAATCAATTAAAATCGGCGAAACAAATGCTTTTGGAACTGGTGGAATTGAAACAAAACTTCAGGCTGCTCAAAAAGTAACAGAATACGGAATCGAAATGATTTTAGCCAATGGCGGAAAAGAAGAAATTCTTTTAAAATTGTTCAACGGTGATGAAACTGGTACTTTATTTATGGTAAAATAAAAATACTCCCTGTTATTCTTCCAGATTCTTAAGACAGGAGCCTTAAGCGAAGGCGCAGGGAAGATGAGGATTTTAGGGGAATTCTTAAAGGACACCCCATAGGAGTAAATATGAAAATAAGTATTATTGGAACTGGTGCAATGGGTGGCGCAATAATGCGTGCCGTTTGCAAAAAATATGATGTAAAAAATATCATCGTAACAGATAAAAACATAGAAATGGGAAAAGCTTTTGCTAAAGAAACAGGAGCAACTTTTGTTTCAACAAATAAAGAAACTTTATCTGCAGATTATATTTTCTTAGCAGTAAAACCTCAGTTTTTAAGTGACGTCTTTGCGGAAATTTCAGATTCTATTTCTCCTTCATCAGTTATTATTTCTATGGCAGCCGGAGTAAAAATTGAAAAACTTGAATCCTGGGCTCCAAAAGCTCGTTTTATCCGCATGATGCCAAATGTATGTGCACAAATTGGTCAGGCAATGACTGCAATTACTTACAAAGATAATATCACTGCTCAGGAAGTCCAAACTGCTACAGAAATTCTTTCTAGTGCAGGAAAAGTTGAAGTTGTTCCTGAAAAACTTATGGATTGTGTTACTGCAGTAAGTGGTTCAGGTCCAGCATTTGTATTCATGTTTATAGAAGCAATGGCAGATGCAGCTGTTCGTTGTGGAATGCCTAGATCTCAAGCTTATACTTATGCAGCACAAACTGTTTACGGTTCAGCAGGAATGGTTTTAGAAAGCGGAAAACATCCTGCAGTTCTTAAAGATATGGTTTGTTCACCAGCCGGAACTACTATCGAAGGTGTTGCAGCTTTAGAAAACAACGGATTTAGAAATGCAATTATCGAAGCTGTTACAAAAGCTTGTGAAAAATCAATAGAACTTGGTAAAAAATAAATTCTATCACAAAGGATTTCTTATGAAAAAATCAACTATTTTTCTCTCAACACTCTGTCTTTTTTTATTAAAAACAAATTTGACAGCACAGGATTCCTCATCACAAAAATTTAAAGGATGGAAAACTGCAGAAACAAATCATTTTAAATTTGTTTATGAAGATGCAACAAGAAAAACTACTGAAAATTATGCTTTATATGCAGATGAAGCCTGGAATAAAATAGCTCAAATCTATTCAAAACCTCAGGATAAAACAACTGTATATGTAACAGGAAGAACAAACACTGTAAATGCATTTACTTATACAATGCCACTCGAAATAATGATGTTTGATACACCTCTTGCAATACCAGATTTTGGTTTTCGAGAAAACTGGCAGAAATTATTTTTAACACATGAACTTATCCACATTGCAAATATGTCTTTTGAAGGAAAAAATAATTCCAAAGCAAAACTATACGGACCTTTTGTAAATGCCTTAAATGTTTCTTCAATTCCTGGATGGGCTTTAGAAGGATTAACTACCGTTTTAGAAACAGAATTAACAGAAGGCGGTCGGGGAAGAAATCCTTATTTTGAGCTTTATTTTAAAGCACCGACAATAGACAACGGATTTATGTCTTACCAGGACATTGGATTAGAAAAAGAACCTCCAAAAGGACAATCTTATGTAATGGGTTATTTAATTTTAAGAAGTATTGCAGACCGTTGGGGAATTCAAACCTTAGCAGATATTCAGCGAAATTCAGACTTTTATAATATTTCATGGGAAATTGCTACAAAATTAGTAACAGGATATTTTCCAGAAGAAATTTACAATGATGTAAGAATTTCTCTTTCAAAAAAATATAATAAAGAAAGAGAAATATCAGAAGGTAAAATCATTTCACCAAGATTTGTAAATACAAATTATTACAAACCAGCTTATGTTGCAAACAACGGAACTTTTATTACTTTACGTTCTTCTAACGGTTTACCAACATCCGTAGTTTATTATGACCCTTCTCAATATTCAGGCAATGAACATATTGATAACATTAAAAATCCAAATTTGAATAAACCACCTTACAGTGAAACAGTTCTTTTTACAGGAAATTTTCCAGATTCATATTCTGTAACTGCTGATTCAACAGGAAAAATTTATGCAGTAATGGGCATTCAAAAAAATAACAAAATGCCTGGTTCACAAACAGAATATGCCTTATATTCTTGGACAAAAGAAACTGGCTTAAAACAAATGACAAAAAACATATCACTTTTTCAACCCTCGGTAAGTAGAGACGGTTCAACATTAGTTGCACTTCAAATCAAAAATTTACAATACAGTTTAGTTAAGATTGATTTGAACAATGGTGAAATCACAACTCTTTTAGAAAGTGATAAAGAAAGTTATATCCAACCAAATGTAAATTCTAACGGTACAAAAGTTACTTTTTTAGTTACCGATAGCACAAGAGCCAGAGTTGCCGTTTATGATTTAACAAAAAACAATTCAACTTATACAGTTGTTGCAAATGATGATAAAGAAATTCTTGATCCTTTAAATCCAACATGGAACAGTGATGACAAATTAATTTACAGTTGTAATAAACGCGGACGACTTGAAATATTCGAAGTTTCAGAAAAAAATAATAAATACATTTCTATACCAGTTTTATCAGATCCAATCGGTATTTTATGGGCATATAAAACAAATAAAGGAATTCTTTACAGTTCATTCTCTTCAAGCGGTTTTGTTATTAAAATTAAACCTGATTCAGAATGGAATAATGTTCCAAATTTCAATGGACCTTCAAAACCAGGTGAAATAATTAAAATAAACAATTTACATGATGATTTTAATGATTTTAAACCTTTCGAAATTACGAAAAATGATGAAAAGAAAAAGAAAATCTCAAAAGATTATATTCAGCGTCCAAATAGTATAATTGAAGAAGTTAAAATCTTAAAAGAACCACAAACACAATTACAAAATGAAAAAACTTATATTCCAGGATTACAACCTCTTGCCTATTTACCAATGATTAATACTACTGCAAAACCAAATTCAGATAACAATATGTGGGGATTTGGTTATTTTATGTTCGGAATGACACCAAGAGTACAATCTTCTATGGGATTTTTTATGTTCGATGCATATTATTTCCCAGACTTTAAAAACTTTTCTGGAAATCTGGATGCAATTATACCGATTGGTCCTTTCGGTTTAGATATTTTTATCGATAGAACTTTTTCTGTAGCAAAAATCCTGGATACTGATTATTTCTTTGAAAATAATATAGCCAAATCTGGTTTTACAATTCCATTAATCAGAAACAGCAGTTCTTTAAGTGATGTAGATTTTAGTATGTTGAATTCAATAGAATTTCACTTTATTAGAAAAGACACAGAACCTTTTTCTGCAGATTCAAAAAATTCTTTTGATAATTCACTTTTTGTACAAACAGGATTAGAACTAGCAACAAATATTCATGATAAAGAATATAAACAACATCATTTTGATTTTACAACTTTATTAGTTGGATTTACAAATTATAATAAAATGTATTTTGGCTTTGAAGGAGAAACTAACTACCAATATGGCGGAAGATATTTGAATTTCTCTCTTGGTTTAAAAACCCGCTATACAGATTTTCCTGTTGATACCGCTTTACCTACAAGCCGTGCAAATCTATTAAATCAGGGATTAGACTGTTCTTATCCAGGAAGATTTATTCCAATAGCAGAATTAATAATTCCAGATTTCCTTGCAATCTTAGATTTTAAATTTTACTGTGAAAAATTATTCTCTTTCGGTAAAAACACAGTCGATTTTGAAACACCAGACAATGGAAAATTCTTAAACTGGACAATGGATCCAGACTTTTTATTCGGAGTCGCTTTAAATTTTGTAAATGGCAGACAAACTTTCGGTGTTGGTTACCGATGGTTATACGACACAAATACAAATAAAACAAAAAGCGGAGAATTTTATTTTGATGCAAAACTTAACTGGTACAGACACTAAACTGTCTTACCATCCCAATTTTGACTGTTTTTACGTTCAAAATTAATTGCAGCATCAAAATCAACTTCAGGAGCACAATTGCGTTCAATATTCAACGCAGTTGTGTGAAGTCTCTGAATACAATCAGATTTATCTTTATATCCTAATTTTGACTTTTCAATACTATCCCGCAAAATTCTAATTGATTCATCATAAATCTTTAATGGTACAGGAAATGGATGACCATCTTTTCCACCATGTGCAAAACTGAATCTTGCCGGATCTGTAAAACGACTTGGAGTTCCATAAATAACTTCACTGACCAATGCAAGTGATTGTAATGTTCTTGGTCCTAAACCCGGTGTTAATAACAAACTTTCAAAATCTTTCGGCTGACTTTCATATGCCGTTGCTAAAACACCACCCAAACGTTTTAAATCAACATCTTCCTGTAAAACTTCATGATGAGAAGGCATTATAATATTTCTGCCTTCATAATTTATCTGCAAACAATTTTTATTGATTTCTTTTTTTTGAATTCCCATTTCTTCTTCAGAGAAAAGTTCATTTTGAATATTATTCTTTACGGGAACATTTTTTCCATCCTGAAATAAAATTATCTGTGAAGATGGTTTTCCTATCTGATTAATTTCCGTAAGAATACGCTCTGGTAATTCTAAGCTCATTTGTAAAATACTATTTCTTGTTTTATCAGCCTTATCATCAGTTAGATTTAAAATTTTACCGCGATTATCTCCAACAACACCAGTATGCGGATTTTCTACAAAACTTCTTAAATCAGATGAGCACCAATGATATCTTCTTGCTTTTTTTTCAGATACATTCATACCCTGCTGAACAACCGCCCAATTTCCATTTTTATTTAAAATAAAATTATGTTGATATAATTGAAATCCATCTTGAATAGCATTGTTATCTACTTTAGCAACAAGTTTACTGTCTTTTACAAATTCATCTCCATTGAGGCCTTCTTTATCCGAAATTCGTAATAATTCTTCTGGAGTCATTCTGGAATATTTTCCACGTCCCCCACAAATATAAATACCTAAGTCATCTGCCCGTTGATTTAATCCTCTTTTTAAAGCATACATAACTGATGTAGTTATTCCTGAACTATGCCAATCCATTCCCATTACTGCACCAAAACTCTGAAACCATAAAGGATCACTCAATCTGATTAAAACTTCGTCAGGACCATAATTATCAACTAAAGATTCAACAATTAAAGTTCCCATTACCATCATTCTATCTGCAAGCCATTTTGGAACTGTCCCTGTATGAAGAGGTAAATCTGCATGTCCTGAATTTTTAATCGAATACATAATTCTATTATAAACTTATACTTATTATTTGTATAGGTTTTATTATCATTTTTAAAAGATGCTTTTTATCAATAGTGATGATATAATAAATATTATATTTTAAAAAGGAGTAATTCTTATGGAACAAAAGAGAAATTCTTTTACAGGTTCAATTGGTTTTGTACTGGCTGCAGCTGGTAGTGCCGTTGGTCTTGGAAACATCTGGCGCTTCCCATATCTGGCAGCAAAAGATGGCGGAGGTTTATTTTTATTAGTTTATTTAATTTTAGCATTAACATTTGGTTTTACTTTACTTATTACCGAAATTGCAATTGGTCGTAAAACACAGGAAAGCCCACTTACAGCTTACAAAAAAATAAATTCTAAATGGGGATTCTTAGGAATCTTTTCTTTCGTAGTACCATTTATTATTTATCCATATTATTGTGTAATTGGTGGTTGGGTAATTAAATACATGTTTACTTACCTTGCATTCCAGGGACAAGTAGCTGTATCAGACGGTTTCTTTACAGGATTCATTACTGCACAATGGCAGCCAATTTTCTTTACAATTTTGTTTGCATTACTTTGTTTCGTAATCGTATACAAAGGTGTTGAACAGGGTATTGAAAAATATTCAAAAATTCTTATGCCTATTCTTGTTGTTATTGTTGTATTTATTGCAATTTATGTATTATTCATTAAAGGACCACAGGGAACAGGTTTACAGGGAGCAAAAATCTACTTTGTACCTAATTTTAAAGATCTTACAATAAAGAAATTCCTTACTGTCTGTCTTGATGCTATGGGCCAACTTTTCTACTCATTATCAATTGCAATGGGTATTATGGTTGCTTACGGTTCATACATGAAAAAAGATGTAAATCTTGGTAAATCAGTAAATCAGATTGAAATTTTCGATACAGGTATTGCTATGCTTGCCGGATTAATGATTATTCCTGCAGTTTATGCTTTCTCTGGTGTAGAAGGAATGTCTGCAGGACCTGGACTTATGTTCATTGCTTTACCAAAAGTATTCAATTCTCTTGGAAAATTCGGTGATTTTATCGGTTTAATTTTCTTTGTAATGGTACTTTTTGCAGCTCTTACATCTGCAGTTTCACTTCTTGAAGCAATTGTTTCCAGTATGATTGATAAATTCAAATGGACACGTAAAAAAGCAACTTTAGTTATGGCTGCTTCTACATTTATTATTTCAATAATTGTTTGTCTTGGTTATAACATTTGGTACTTTGATCTTAAACTTCCTAATGGTAGTATTGGTCAAATACTTGATATCCTTGATTATGCAAGTAATAACATTCTTATGCCAATCGTTGGTTTACTTACATGTATTCTTATTGGCTGGGTTGCTAAACCAAAAACTACAATTGATGAAATCACTATTAATGGTGAAAATTTTGCAAGAAAAGGTTTATACGTTGTAATGATAAAAGTTATTGCTCCAGTTTTATTAGTTGTAATTCTTCTTACAGGATTTGGAGTTTTTAATTAATATAATTTAAAATAAAAAAGCCGTTTAAGATTAATTCTTAAACGGCTTTTTTTTACCATATTATTTTTCTGGTTTTAAGTAAACAGTAACTACATTATCAAAATTAAAGAATTTATTTGCTTTTTCTTTCATTTTTTCTGCAGTTATTAAATTTGTAACTAAATCAGTTTTAAATACAGTGTCAGGAATATATGTATAAAATTTTATTCCTCCTAACATTGATAAAATCCAGTTATTATTCTGTAAATTAACTTCTCTATTACGTTTAGAAGTTTCTGTAAGTTTCTGAATATATTCATCAGATACTAATTCTTTTTTTATAGAATCGATTACTTCTAAAACTGATTTCTGTAATTCATTCTGGCGTTTTGGATCACATCCAAAAGAAATTTCAATAATATATTCATAATCTGTTATACCAATCAAATTAGAAGAAACGCTAACACCATAAGAACCACCTTTATCTTCACGAATAATTTCTCGTAATTTAATTTCCAAAAGACTAGTTAAATTATTCAATAATTCTTCTTCGATAAATGAATTTTCTTCTGTTATATCACATTTTCCTGTAAAACAAATATCAACATATCCTTGATTATCAATACCTTTTTTTACAGTTGCTTCTTTTTTAGTAGTAGGTAAATTTGCAGGTATAAACAAAGGTTCTTTTTTATTAAATTCTGTTGGAACAGAACCAAGATATGATGCAAATAAATCTACAATTTTCTTTTCATTAATATCTCCAACTATAATAAATGTATAATCAGAAATATTTTTGAATACTTCTCTAAAAAGTTTTTCTGCTGTCTGTTTATCAAATTTTGAAACAAAATCAGGTGTTAATGAAGAATAGCGAATGTCATTTCCATAAACTAATTCCAAAATTTTGTCTATAAATACATCCTGTGGCTGTGAACCATGACTTTTAGCAATCTGATTCACATTATCCATTAAAATTTTCCAGCCTTCATCTGTAAAT
>CALAUH010000092.1 GCA_937892225.1 uncultured Treponema sp. | reverse complement strand
CTCGTATTCTTGCAACAAAGCTTCTTACATATCTTGATCCAAAGACACGTAAGACAATTGAAAGTGATGTAATTAAAGACTAAACCGGTGGGAATATAAATGGCAAGAGAAAGAAAAGAACCTGAAAAACCGTCAACCGCGTGGCAGGGTACTTATGGTGACATGATTACCCTTATGCTTTGTTTCTTCGTAATGCTTTATAATCCTTCAGAGGTTGATGTAACACAACTTGCAACAATTACTCAGAGTTTACAGATGCAGGAAACTGATACAACTTCGGGGGGATTATCTTTATCTAGTGGTAGTCTTGCTGATTTAGGAAATAATATAAATTCTTTACCTTCTACAGAAAAGGGTAAATCATTAAGTATCGCCAAGAAAAAGGCAGTAAGTTTATTTGCACCGGATGTAAAAACTAATAAGATTACAATCACAAGTGATGAAAGAGGTCTGGTAATTACATTGCTTTCAGATAATTATTTTGAAGAAGGCAGTGCAGAAATAAATATTGATGAAACTAGGGAAACTTTATTAAGACTTTCAGAATTTTTTAATAGTCCTGAAGTCAAAGGTAAAAAATATAGAATAGAAGGTCATACTGATAATACTCCAGTCAGTACAGATTCTAATTTTCCAAGCAATTGGGAACTTTCTACTGCAAGAGCTGCTAATGTTTTGCATTATCTTGCCGATTATGGAGTAGACGAAAATAATTTTTCAATAGCAGGTTATGCTGATACAAAGCCTAAGTTTTCTAATGAAACACCAGAAGGGCGTGCATATAATAGACGTGTAGATATAATTATTCTAGACGAAGGACATTTTTAATGTTATTATATAGTGTATTAGTATTATTTGCTGGAGGGGAAAATGGCAGATGATGATGAATTAAACCTTGATGATGGTGGCAGCTCAGCTGTATCTTCAAAAAAAGGTGGATTGGGAAACTTTTTTCCAACAATTTTAAAATGGATAATTATTTGTATCGCTGCAATTATTGTAATGGTTGTAGTGTGCATCGTTTGTATTAAAATCTTTAGCAATAACAAATCCGGTGATTATGATCCAACTCTCTATTCAGAAGAATATACTGCAGTAGGTGAATACTATGATTGGTACAAAAATATTGAACCAATTCAGGCATTTACTAACGATGATCCTCCTGCAACTGTTCGTGTAACAGTTTATTTAGGATATAAAAAAGATGATAAAGCAACTTCTGCAGAAATTACTTTAATGTCCGTTGATATTAAAGATTTCTTAAGAAATTATTTTAGAAGTAAGAGTGCTTCTGAATTAAAAGTTGCAGCAAATGAAGAAAGATTCAAGATCGAAATTAAAAATGCTATTAATGACAAGTATTTAAGAACTTCATCAAAAATTAAAGCTATTAGTTTTGATCAGCTTGACGTTGTTGAGCAGAATTAGTTATATAAGGTGGAACGTGAATGAACGAGGTTCTATCACAGGACGAAATTGACCAGTTATTAACAGCTATCAGTTCAGGTGATAATGATACTGATGACTTTAAACCGGTAAATAGTGCCCGTAAAATAAAGATTTACGATTTTAAACGTCCAAATAAATTCTCAAAAGAACAGTTACGTACAGTTTCTAACATGCACGAAACTTTTGCACGTTCTACTACAACAAGTCTTTCTGCACAGTTACGTTCTTTAGTTCATGTACATGTTGCTTCTGTAGATGAATTGACTTATGAGGAATTTATTCGTTCTATTCCGACACCAACAACTTTAGCAGTAATTAATATGGATCCTCTTAAAGGTAATGCAGTTTTAGAAATTGACCCTGCAATTACTTTTTGTATGATTGACCGCCTTTTTGGTGGAAGAGGAGCTACAAGTAATAATAAAAATCGTGATTTAACTGATATTGAACAGGAAGTAATGGAAGGTGTAATTGTACGATTACTCGCAAATATGAGAGAAGCATGGAGCCAGGTAATTGATTTACGTCCACGTTTTGCCCAGATTGAAACAAATCCTCAATTTGCTCAGATTGTACCTCCAAACGAAATGGTTGTATTAGTAACATTAGATACAAAAGTAGGTGATGAAGAAGGTATGATGAATTTCTGTATTCCTTATCTTACAATCGAACCTATCAGTTCTAAATTATCAACACAATTCTGGTTCTCTTCAGTTAGAAGAAATTCAACTACACAATATTTAGGTACAATTAAAGATCAGCTTTCATCTGTAGATATGGATGTTGTTGCTGAAATTGGAACAATAAATTTACCAATCAGAGATGTTCTTTCATTACGTGTTGGTGATATCGTTCGTTTATCATCAATAAAGGTTGGTGATCCTTTAACATTAAGTGTTGGTAATAAAAAGAAATTTAACTGTCAGCCTGGTGTTGTCGGCAAAAAAATGGCTGTTCAAATAACAGGCAAAATAGAAGATTTGGATTCAGAAGAATTTGAAGAACTTTCCGTAGAAGGAGATGAAACATATGAGTGATGGTGCTATCTCACAGGATGAAATTGACGCATTATTATCTGGAGTTACAATTGATGGATTAAATTCCTCAGGTCATGTAGGAAATGGTCCTAATTTCCAGATTGATATTCAGACTTTGCAGCAATTTTCTGAAGATTTACAACCTAAATTAGAAGAAAATATTAACAAGTATACAAATGCCTCATTCAAAGTAAATAAACCTATTGTTGAACTTTCTGAAAGAGATAAAGTTTTGTCTAAACTTCCTGAAGTTGTTGTTGCAATTTCTACAGATTATTCTGAAGGTGCAAAAGGAAATCATATTTATTTAATGTCTCCGGATTTTGCATTAAAAATCTTCTCTTATGTTAATAATGAAGAAATTACAGATGTTGATGATATGGTTTTATCAGTTGTTTCTGAATTAGTTGGAACACATGTAAGTGCTCAGATTACAATTTTAGATGCAACCGGAAAAATACCAGGATTATCATATAGTACACCAGAAAGTGTTAATGAATCTAAAGCAATGATTATGTTCCCTCAGGGAGAATTTGCTTTATTTAGTTATCCGATTACATGTGAATCAAATGCTTATACATTATGGGAATGTATTGGTGGAGAACCTGCACAAAAAATTTCTACTGCATTAGGTGGTAATCAGAATGTTGTAGAAGAAGCTGTTGCTCCAGAAAATCCAATGCAAATGAACAATAATATGCAGAATATGGGTATGCAGATGAATCAAATGCAGTCTCCAATGCAGATGATGAATCAAATGCCTAATATGCAAATGAATATGGGAATGCAAAACATGGGAATGAATATGAATAATAATATGGGTATGGGTATGCCAGCTAATATGGGACAGAATATGGGTATGAATGTTCCAAATATTCAGTCATTACAGTTCCCAAATTTACAGACAGGAATTAATTCATCTGAACAGGGAAACATCGGTTTAATTATGGATGTTTTCATGGAAATGACTGTAGAAT
>CALAUH010000091.1 GCA_937892225.1 uncultured Treponema sp. | reverse complement strand
AGAAAGTTCGAATCCAAGTAAAAATTCTTCGCCGCCCCAGCGAATTGTAAATACACTTTCGGTACTGTTTAATAATTCTGCAACCTTACAAAGTACTTCATCACCAGTTTTATGACCGTAGGTATCATTTACTTTTTTGAAAAAATCTATATCACACATTACTATTGTAAAAGGTGTGTTTTCTGTAACAGCTTTATTAAAATATTCATCAATATATTGAGATCCAGCTCGGCGGTTATAGATTTCTGTTAGTGGATCAAGACTAATCATTTTGTTTAACTGATTTCCTGCTTCCTGAGCATAGCGTCCTAAATCACCTAGTTCATCTTTTCGGTCAAGAACATATTTATCCATGGTAATTGTCGCATTTTGTTTTTTGACAAGTAAATTAAGATAATTTTTTATTGATGTGATTGTTGTCGCAAATCTTTCGTTAATAATTGAAACAATTATAGATAAAACCAAAACGATTATAAAAGTGATTAAAATAAATCTGTATTTTAAAATTTTAATTGAATCAAGAAAGTTCTGGTTACTTAATCCGGCGAAAACCATTCCAAAAACTTTTCCGTTATCAAACAAAGGAATGTACGAAACATAGTAATTTTCATCATTGATTAAAACTCCGCCGTCAGTAAAAGATTTTCCCTGAAATACGGTATCTAGTACTTTTTTATCATTTTGAACGGTATGAATGATTCGGTTTCCGTTTTGATCGGTAATTGTTGTTAATGCACGTTTGTTTCCATAAAAAATAGTAACTTCGCTGTTCAGATTAGTTTTATATCTGTCTAAAATTGATATTGCTTCGTTTATATTTGTATCACCAGAATAAAATTCATTATTTAGTTCGTAATAATTACCAGGATATCTTTCTATAAAATCCTGTCTTAATTGTAAACATACGCCATTTAAAGTTGAAAGCATTTCTTTTTTAGAAACATCTATCATTGATTTGGAACCTATAAAAAGAGAAATAATTCCAAGAAGAATAACAGGTGTAATTGATAAAAAAATAATTTTTGTCTTAAATGGTGATTTAATAAGCTTCATTTTATTCAATAATTATAGCACAGATTTTAAATTAGTGTAAAAAAACGTCTGTCTTAAAGCAAAGACAGACGTTTTATAAGAAATCAGTTTTATACTGAATTATATTTCGTTGTTGTAGTTGTTCTTTTCAATATCTTTGAAATATTTTACAGTTCCAACTTTCAATTCATCTGTAGAATCATCATCACAAACGATAACTGCATTTTCGTGCATCTGTAAAGCACTTACAGTCCACATCTGGCTGATTCCTTCTTCAACTGCATGTTTAAGTGCTGTTGCTTTGTTATGACCTGTAATTAAAATCATAACTTCTTCAGAATCACAAACTGTACCAACACCAACTGTTAATGCTGTTTTTGGTACTTTGTTTACGTCGTAATCAAAGAAACGGCTGTTAACAATGATTGTATCCTGTGTTAATCCCATTTCGCGAGTACGGCTTGTTAAAGATGAACCTGGTTCATTGAATGCAATGTGTCCGTCACAGCCAACTCCACCCATGAATAATTTAATTCCACCGGCAGCTTTGATTGCTTTTTCGTAATCTTCGCATTCTTTTTTCAAATCTTTTGCGTTTCCGTTCAAGATATGTACATTTTCTTTTTTAATATTTATATGACTGAAAAAATTATCCCACATAAAGCGGTGATAACTTTCTGGATGATCTTCTGAAATGCCAACGTATTCATCCATATTGAATGTAACTACGTTTTCAAAAGAGACTTTTCCAGCTTTGTACAAGTTGATAAGTTCTTTGTATGTTCCAAGTGGAGTAGAACCAGTTGGAAGTCCAATTACAAAAGGTTTGTCTTTTGTAGGTTTTGCTTCATTGATGCGTGAAGCAATGTGGTTTGCTGCCCATTTTGAGACAGTGTCATAATCAGGTCTAATGATTAATCTCATAATATACTCCTATCCGCATACCGCGGTAAGAACGACGCGTGCGCATCACGGAGGACGTTCTACGGAATTACATTATAAAAAAAACGTTGTCGTATGTAAATAAATCTAAAAAGAAAAATTTATTTTTTTTAATAGTATATTTTTTTTTAAAGTGTTATTATCATCCTATGTCATTTGTAAAAGCTTCAACACAATATAAACGTGAAAATAAACCGGATTACGGTCGTGAAAAAATTGAAATTCTTTATCAGGATGAATGGATTGTTGTAATTAATAAGCCAAGCGGATTACTTTCTGTTCCATATCCTGGAAGTAAAGTTAGAACTGCACAGTCTGTATTAGAAGAATTACTTCGTAAACAGGGAAAAGTTAATTCAAAACATAAGCCGTATGTTGTTCATCGTCTGGACCGTGATACAAGTGGCGTAATGATGTTTGCACTTACAGAAGAAGCTCAGAAAATCATTATGGATTCGTGGCATCAGATGGTGACTGAACGTTTATATCATGCTGTTGCAGAAAATAGAAATAAAAATGATAAAAAAAGCTTATCTGATTTAACAGTTTCTGGAATTATTGATGATAATCTTGCCCAGAATGCTCACAACGTCGGTTATGTTCCAAAAAAAGGTGCAACTGATAAAAATGGTCATGAAGTAAAAACTGTTGCGGCCCGTACTCATTACAAAAAACTTGTTGAAGGACCGACTCATACATTATTTGAACTTTCACTTGATACTGGTAAAAAAAATCAGATTCGTGCACATCTTTCAGCACATGGTTATCCTTTAGCAGGGGATGAAGAACATCGTGCCAAAACAGATTATTTTCATCGACTTTGTTTACATGCAAGAACTCTGGAATTTGATCATCCTTTTACAAAAGAACATATGAAGTTTGAAATGCCAGAACCTTCGGAATGGGAAGAGTATGTTACCCGTGGTGATAAAAATTCTCAAAAACCGGTGTGGTCAGAAAAGAAACAGCCTCGAAAAGATGATTTTAATCTTGGTCAGAAAAGACTTAGCCGTAAAGAAGCAAGTCACATGGATTTTATTCAGGCCGGGAAGAGAAGATAGTGGGGAGCAGAATAGCATAGTTTAAATAGAAAAATCGTTAGATTTTTCGAATCCGTGTGGCATTTATACTTCGTTTGCTTACCGAGTTTTACTTCATAAAACATCGCATATTATTATTAAACAGTTTTAATCAGTGAGATATTTTTCAATAAATCCCCTTGCTATAATCTATTAAATAAGTATAATTTTGCACTATGTTACTTGCACAAATCTTATCAGTCGTAATTTTCGTTGCGATGTTTACTTTAATAATTTTGGAAGTTTTTGATCGCCATTACATAACTTTGGTGTGTGGTTTATTAACTTTAGTATTTGTTTTTTTAATTGGAATGCACAGCTGGCAGGCTGTAAGCGAAACTTTAAGTTTGCGTTCTATGTTACATCTTTCTTTCTGGTATACGGGTGGGGCTGCAGAAGAAACTTCAACTGGAATCAACTGGGCTACAATCATCTTTATTGCCGGGATGATGGTAATGGTAGAAGGAATGGCCCGTGTTGGATTTTTCCGCTGGCTTTGTATGCGCCTTGCAAAAGCTGTTCATTATAAAGTAGTTTCAATTTTCGTTACTTTTATGATTATGTCTGCTGTTCTTGCAATGTTCATTGACAGTATTACAGTAATCCTTTTCTTAGCTACAGTTACTATTGAACTTTCACAGCTATTAAAATTCAATCCGCTTCCAATGATTTTATCAGAAATTTTCTGTGCTAATTTAGGCGGTTCTGCAACAATGTGCGGGGATCCTCCAAACATCATCATTGGAACTTCATTCGGATATTCATTTGCTGACTTTATCACTAATACTGGTGCTATGGCCGGAATAAGTTTAATTTTTACTGTGATATTCTTTTTCTTTGCCTTTAAAAAGGATTTGAAATCTCGTGAAGAAGTAGATACATCAACTTTTCCAACTCCTGAATCTGCAATTACAGATAAACGCGGATTTATTATCAGCACTTTGATTTTTATAACTGCAGTTGTTCTTCTTGTAACTCACGCTTCTACTGGATTAACAGTTGCAACAATCGGTTTATTTATTTCAATCTTGACTTTAATAACTGCGCCAAAACATATGTTTGAAATTTTAAAAAAGGTTGATTATAAAACTCTTTTATTTTTCATAGGTCTTTTTGTTGTTGTAGGCGGATTGGAACAGACTGGTATTCTTGAAATTGTTGCAAGATTTATTGGTAAAATTTCAGGTGGCAATGTATACTTAATGATAGCAATTATTATCTGGGTATCGGCAATTGCCAGTGCATTTATAGATAACATTCCTTTTGCGGCAACTATGATTCCTGTAATTCAGGCATTGGCTGTAAGTTCAGGCGTAAGTTTACCGACAATGACATGGGCTCTTTCAATGGGAACTGATATTGGCGGAAGTGCAACTCCAATTGGAGCAAGTGCAAATGTAGTTGGAATTTCTGTTGCAGGTAAAGCTGGTTATCCGGTAGGCTGGGGTGCGTACTGTAAAAAAGCACTTCCTGCTACAGTAATTGTTATGGTGATTTGTACCATTTATATTTTTGTAAAATATTTATAATAAAAAGGTGATGTTTATGGAAAAACAGATAATCATTTCTATAGGTCGTCAGTATGGTAGTGCAGGAAGAGAAATTGGTTTAAAACTTGCAGAAAAACTTGATATACCTTTATATGATAGAAATCTTTTTGAAGAAATTGGAAAAATAAAAAATATAGATACAAATAATCTTGAAAAATATGATGAAGTTCCACGAAAGTTTTTTTTCAGTAGAAAAGTAAACGGATATTCGAATTCACCAGAAGAAAATGTCGCAGAATTACAATTTGGTTTATTAAAATCAAAAGCTGCAGACGGTGATTCTTTTGTTGTAATCGGCCGCTGTGCAGATGAACTTTTTAGAGGAATGGACTGTTTCCTTTCTGTTTTTATTCTTGCTGATATGAATGAAAAAGTTAAACGAATAATGCAGATTCGAAATATGGATGAACATAAAGCAAAGAGTACAATTGAACGTCATGACCGTAAACGTAAGATGTATCATGATTATTTCTGTAAAAACGGCAAATGGGGTGACTGTAAGAATTATGATATTTGTATTAATTCAAGTCATCTTGGTATTGATGCAACGGTTGATTTTCTGTATGCATATGTTCAAAAAATGATGGCAGATTAAGAATTTTAGAAAACGTTTTCGTAAGTTAAATAAACCATAAAAGTTAAACGTTTAATATAGAGGAAAATAACCATTTTTTGATTAAGATAGGGGGTTTCCCCTAGGGTAAATTTTGTATATTTTAGTAAAATTAGAAATTGTGATTATTCACAAAAAGAATATTTACAAAAACTAAAAGGAGTTTTTCGATGAAAAAAGCATTGAAAGTAGTTCTTTTTGCAGCTGCTGTTCTTATGGTAACAGGATGTAAAAAGACAAACAAGCCTGCTGAAGAAATCACTCTTAACTTGTGGTCATTCACAGACGAAGTTCCAGGTATGGTTAACAAATTCTTAGAATCTCATCCAGATTTTAAAGCAAAAGTTAACACAACTATTATCGCTACAACTGATGGCGCTTATCAGCCAGCTCTTGACCAGGCTTTACAGGCTGGTGGAAAAGATGCACCTGATATGTACTGTGCTGAATCAGCTTTCGTATTAAAATATACAAAAGGTGATATGGAAAGCTATGCTATGCCATACAAAGATCTCGGCATTGATATCAACAAAGCTATCAAAGAAGCTGACATCGCTGGTTATACAGTAGATATCGGTTCTAACTCAAAAGGTGAAATCGACGGTCTTGCTTATCAGTCAACAGGTGGATGTTTCATCTATCGCCGCTCAGTTGCAAAGAAAGTATTCGGAACAGATGATCCAGCTGCAGTTCAGGAAGCTATTGGTGGTGGTTCTGGTTCATGGGATAAATTCTGGGATGCTGCTGAAAAATGTGCTGCTGCTGGTTGCGCTATCGTATCTGGTGACGGTGATATTTGGCACGCTGTTGAAAACTCATCTGACAAAGGTTGGATTGTAGACAACAAACTTTATATCGATCCAAAACGTGAAGCTTTACTCGACATTTCTAAGAGTCTTACAGACAATGGTTGGTCTAACCAGACACAGGACTGGTCAGATGCTTGGTTCGCAGATATGAAGGGTGTTGGTGCAAAAGAAGTTCTTGGTTTCTTCGGACCAGC
>CALAUH010000090.1 GCA_937892225.1 uncultured Treponema sp. | reverse complement strand
TTTAATAACCTTACATTTATCACAGATAGGTTTTACACTGGTTCGTACTTTCATATAAAAGCCCCCATGAGAATATATTACCGAATCTTAAGCACCTCGCAATGAGAGCAATTCGGTAAAGGATACTATATCACATATTCCCATTTCTTTTCTATAGCTAATTCACGAATTTTTATATTTTTTTTATAAACTTCGTGATCTGATTTTGCCCTTCTTTGTAAGTCCGTCATGATGATGCATTTTAAGAAGTGCTTCAACCTGACTCATTGTATCCAAATCAACACCAACCAAAATGATTAATGAAGTTCCACCCATTAACATTGAAATTGACTGTGGGAATCCAAACAAATTCTGAATGATTGTTGGAATAATAGGCGGAGTAGTTGGAATCGTAAAGATTATTGCTTTGTTTCCTGTTCAGACTGCTTTCTTTATTACCGGTTTAATCATTGCAAGTTTTCCTGGTATGATTATAAATATTAAAAATAGTGGAAAATTCAAAATATGGGATTTTATCGCTTTTATAATTTGTGGAGCAAAAGAAACAGTAATTATTGCAAAGAAGGACATTACTGTAAATCCGCTTAAAACTAAGAAAAGATATGCTTTTCGAACTCTATCATAACGTTTTGCGCCATAGTTATAGCCACTTACTGGAGTAAAACCTTGTCCAATTCCAATCATCATGCTGGCTACAAACATTACAATTTTTGTAGTAATTGCCATAGCTGCAACTGTTGAATCACCGTATCCAGCAGCTGTTTTATTCAAAATAATTGTTGCTATACTTGCCAAACCTTGTCTTGCCAAAGAAGGTAAACCTGTTGAAACAATTTTTCCCAAAACTTTAATATCTTTTGAGTAATTTTTAATACTAATATGACAAATAGCTTTTCTTCGCAAATAAAATGAAAATAAAATAGAAAAACTTGTAAGCTGACTAATTAATGTTGCTATTGCGGCACCACTAATTCCCATTCCTAATCCGTTTATTGTAAGTCCAAAAATATTTAATTCTTCAAAAATAAATAAAGGATCTAAAAATAGATTCAAAATGCCGCCAGTTGTAAGCGCAATCATACTAAAAAAAGCCTTACCTTCAGAACGCAAATCATTATTTAATACAAACGAAGCACACATAAAAGGTGCGCCCCAGAAAATATATTTTGCATAAGCTTTTGCATATGGAAGAACTGAATCAGATGCACCTACAAGTTTTAAAAACGGATTTGAAAAAAGATTTCCTAAAATTGTTATTATAAGTCCTACACCAAGTGCAGTAAAAAAAGCAGAAGAAGCAATTTCACTCGCTTCATCATTTTTCTTTTCGCCAAGTCTTCTTGAAACAAGACTTCCGCTTCCCATTCCAAGTGTGAATCCGCATGCCTGAATAATTGTCATGATTGGAAAAACAATTCCAACTGCAGCACTGCTCTGAGTATTTATACGTGACACAAAAAAAGTGTCAGCCATGTTATAAATTGAAGTTACAAGCATTGAAATTACAGTAGGAACAGCAAGACTTATAATAAGTTTTCCTACTGGAGTATTTATCATTTTGTTAAACTGAGAATCTGCATTTTTTTCCATGTCATTATTATAGTAAAAAGTGTGTTTTGGTAAAAGTAAGGCGGCATTTTATTTTTCAGACTAACAAAAAAATATGAATGCTTAAGTAAAATACTGTTTATAAAAAATAAAAACTAACTTATAATTTTAGCATTCAAACTCAAGTAGTTAAGGAGTTCATTATGAATGTATCTTCAGTAAAAAAAAGTAATCTATTGGTACAGGTTTTAAAAGTTCTGTTTACTGCAGCCTTTATTATTTCAGTTACGGCATGTCCTCCGGCAGCAGGCGGTGACCCTGGGGCAGACCCGTCAAAAGATCCTGTACCAACAACAGAATCAAAATTGATTGGCACATGGGCTTACGATTATGGTTACAATCAGGATGAGTTTACAAATGAAGAAATAACTTTTAATACTGATAAAACTTTTATAGTAAGGTTTGGTGAAAGTGATTATGAAAGTGGTACTTATAAAATTGTAAACGATTCTGTTTATGGTTTATCAATTGAATGGCATTTTACAGAATATGGTGATAAAAATGAAAAGTTTACAAGTGATGTAACAAGTTTATACAAATGTACATTCGATGATGATGACACTGTTCACTTAGACCGCTTTAGTCGTGACCGAACAAAAATGGGAAGAATGCTTGAAACCTTTGACCCTCCAAGAGAAAATACATATTACCGTATAAAAGACGGAACAAAAGAAACTCTTACAAGTGGTAAATGGCGCGTAAACAAAATTGGAACACCAAACTGCGACTGGGATGAAGAATGGACCTTCAATGAAGACGGAACAATGGTAAGCGACTGGTTAGATGGTTCAAATCCAGGAAAAATAGAAGGCACTTACGAAATTTTCAAAGAAGAAGGAAAAATAATATTACATCAGATTCTTGAAATTGGCGAAACAACTCCGGCTGAATGGTGGTATGAGTACAAAACACTTGGACCAAATTTAATTAATGTAAACATGATTAAGACAAAAAGAAATGGAATTGAAAATCCTTTTGAAGAACCTTATGTCAATTATTACTACCGCGAAATTGAAACAGAGACCTTCATATATCATTTTGCAAATTATACATTACACCAGACAGTTCCAAAGGCAAGCTCATATACTTTAACAAATCATCCATGGCAACTTAATGATTATCCTGCTGTTTATGCTGGGTATGAAATTGATTTCTTAGGCTGGTACGATAATCCTGAATGTACAGGCAGTAAACTTACAGAAGCGGTTGGAAACAAAAGAGAATATTGGGCAAAAACAGGAGTTCGCATTAAGGCAAAAGAAGAAAGAGACAACGGTGCTTACTATTATGGAAACAATGATTTTACAGTCAAAGCTTTTTCAGATATGAAAGAAATTTCTGCAAAAAAAGGCGATACAATAACAGTATATTTTGAAGCAACAGTTTCTAAAGAATATGACGCAAGCATGGGGCTAGATTTAACAGATTATACAGGTGCTAGCGATTTCTGGACAAACTGCTGGCATAATGTAAAATCAAATAA
>CALAUH010000089.1 GCA_937892225.1 uncultured Treponema sp. | reverse complement strand
CTTTGTATTGGTGAACTTTTGAGTGAACGTGAAGCTGGTGAAGCAGAACAGGTTTGTGCATTCCAGTTGAGCGCAGGTCTTGCTGGTGTTACAGAAGAACAGATGAAAAAAATCACAATCGCTTACGAACCAGTTTGGGCTATTGGTACAGGTAAAACTGCTACTCCAGAAGATGCTCAGGCAATTCACAAGTTTATCCGCGGTTATATCGCAAAACTTTATAATCAGAAAGTTGCTGATGAAGTTATCATTCAGTACGGTGGTTCAATGAAAGCTTCTAATGCTCCAGAATTACTTGCACAGCCAGATATCGACGGTGGTTTAATTGGTGGTGCTTCACTTAAAGCTGAAACTTTCGTACCAATCTGTGTACTCTAATTTGTGATTAAAAAGCTTCTTTATAACATATAGACAAAAAATGTTATTTTTATTAGAATAGACACACATTTATGGATATTTTTTTAGGAGAATAAATATGGGCGTAATTGCTAAAGTACTTTTAGTAGTTTTTATTATTGTTTGTGCACTTCTCGTGCTCTTAGTAGCTATTCAGGATGATGGTGAAAGTGGAATGGGTGGACTTTTAGGTGGTCGTGGAACTGCTGCATTTGGTTCACATTCTGCAAGTGTTCTAACAAAAACAACATGTGTCCTTGTTGTATTATTCTTTGGTTTAGCAATTGGTCTTGCTGTTGTTAATAAACAGTCTGTTGATATTAATATTGATGCTAATACAGAAGTAGAAGAAACATCAGAAACAGTTGAAACAGAAAAAGAAAATTGGTGGAATCAGGCTGAAGAAAAAGTTGAAGAAGCTATTACTCCAGCTGTTGAAGCTGCTGAAGAAGCTGTAGATAACGTTGTTGAAACAATCGAAGGCGCTGTAGAAGCTGTTACAGAATAATTTAGAAAATAAATTATCTTAAGAAAAAGCTGATCTTTTATGGTCAGCTTTTTTTTGTTTAAAACGTGCTAATTTAGTAAACTTGTGGTAAAATATAATATTATGGCAGATGATATAGAAATGGATGTTATGCAACATTTACTGCAGGTAGAAAAAGAAGCAGACGCTATAGTTGAACAGGCAAAAAAAGAAGCAGATAAACGCATTATTGATGCCCAGGTAGATTTTAGTGCTAAATATAAACATGAATTAGAATCATCGTTAAAATCTTTACAGACTGATTTTATAAAACAGTCAGATTCGCTTAAAAAAAATCCTGAATCAGTTTTAGATGAATACAAAAAACAGTTAGAAAATAAAGCGCAGAATAAAAAAGAATTTGTCGCACTTTTGGAAAAATATTTGTTTTAGTTCGGCAGGCTAATTGTTATGGATAATGAAAGTGCTGTTTTATTTAATTATTCAAAATCATCTGCGTTATTGCAAAAATCTTTTATAAAAGAAAGAGCTCCTTTGTTATTTCAAAAAAAGACTCTTTCTGATTTATGGACTTTACTTTTTAAAACTCCTTCTCCATCATTATCAGACAGGGAACTTGCAGATAAAATTGAAAAAAAAGCAGAAGAAAAATTTATTAATCAATATATTTCTTTATTAAAACAATGGGATAATCCTCCTGCTATTTTACTGGATCAATTGAAATTTTATGAATTGAAAAATTTAAAAAATGAGAAAGAGAAACAATTAAAAAAATTAAATGAAGAATTTGGTAAGGAAAAAGGCAGTTTTTCTTATAAAC
>CALAUH010000088.1 GCA_937892225.1 uncultured Treponema sp. | reverse complement strand
ATTGGAATAATCTGTCGGAGTGTCATGTGATATATATTTCCTATGCAAAATTAAGCAGTTGGTCAAAAGGCCGCTACAATATTGACCTTTGTATTTTCCAACAAATTGCTTCTGAATTAAATACAAGCATTCAATATCTCCTTACAGATATTTCTGCCAAAATCCCTGGCGACTTTGATCCAGTTCTTTTCAATGAAGCAAAAGAAAACCAAAATGCCGTTCACTGCCTCTACAACCTCAGCGAAGACAAAAAGAAAATCGTAGGCGATATGCTAAACAAACTGATGGAATTAGAACATTTAGAACATGTTTCCAAGATATAGGATTTAAAACAACAAAGACTTGCTGGTAATTTCAGTTGGTTACAACTTGTAACCAACTCGCAGACTTCTTCAAACAGAATAATTATTTCTTTTTCTTAGTATCTTTTTCAAGTTGCTTTATAGTTTCCAAATAAGCCTGTTCTACAGGACTTAAATTATTAACCTGGAACTTTCTGTACTCTTCCAAAGCCTTGTCCACTGCCTGCTTATGACTTATGCTTCCAGAGCCATCTAAAATTTTCTTGTTTGCAGCTTGGATTACATAATCCAGCTGTTCTACATAATCACTCATGTGCATTGGTTTATGGTCTAACGCAGCAAGTTCTGCTAAGTCAAAATATGCACTTACAAGATTATTCAAAGCTTTTAATTCATTCTCATCAAGATAATTCTTTGCAGTTACAACATCTTTCTTAGTAGGGAAGTCTCCGCTAAAGCTTGTAAGTCCCATAAAAGGCTTTTCACTATCTGCTCTGTTATAAACAACTTCTGCTGCAGTATTTCCGTGAACAGCGTAATGGAATTTATTCTGAACCATTTTGAAAAATGCAATACTTTCTGCACTTTTTGGATTATAGTCCACACTTGTAGCATACAAATCCAGTATCTGACGATACATTACTTTTTCGCTGGAACGGATGTCTCTGATGCGGTCTAAAAGTTCATGCCAGTAATCGCCACCACCAAGCTCTTTAAGACGATCATCATCCATGGTAAAACCTTTGATGATATATTCTTTAAGTCTCTGTGTTGCCCACTGGCGAAACTGAGTACCACGAAGGGAATTAACTCTGTAACCAACTGAAATAATCATATCAAGGTTGTAATATGAAACCTCATGTGTCTGAGTTTTATCTGGCATAGCACCATGCTTAGTGGTTGTTGCAAAATTTGCAACAACCAGTTCCTCTGTTAATTCACCTTCTTCAAAGATATTTTTTATATGACGGGATATTGTAGATTTGTCTCTTCCAAATAATTCAGCCATCTGGTCAATTGAAAGCCACACAGTTTCATCCTGCATTTTAACTTCAATTTTTGTAATTCCATCGGCTGATTCATACATTAATAATTGGGTATTATTTTCCAATTCTTTTAAGTTCATTTACATAACCTCCAGTTGAAGAGCTCTCATTATCATCTGGGATTTTGGTAGTTTTCCTACGTAGTCTTTAATTTCTTTAAAATTCAAACCATAAATCTGCTTTCTGTAATTGGCCAGAACTTCCTTATAAAGGTCAAATGCCATCAGATTTTTATTTCTAAGCAATTCAACAAGCATTCTTTCCTTGCTGTATATAAGAATCTTTGAACCTAAATATTCTGCTTCTACAGCTCCCAACATTAAGGTATCACTATTCTCAAAACGCTGCATAACTCTGCTGTCAGTAATCTTTGCACTGCCTCTATTAGTTGCCATAATTGTTTTTTCAGGAATCATATCCGTCAAATCATGGTAATAAAATGCAGAATCCATTGTTATGACCGCATTAGGATATTTGAATTTCAAAACTGCAAGTTCACATTCAGATTCTTTATCTGAATAAACACCTTTTTCCAGTTGAAAAACTTTCTTTTCTCTCAAAGCTTTATCCAATTGATATTGAGAACCATATTTTTCCATGCATTCTTTATAATTCAATAACATTTTAGTAAACCTATGTAATTTATAATATTTTACATATACTTACTAAAGTTATCAACTTTTATTTCCATACCTTTCCGTCTGTCTTGATGACAAATCAATCAAATTTCTTTCTAAATAATCCTTACCTGTATCTCCAGAAAAGCACCAATCAATAATATGTAATTTTTCTTTTAGTATTTCACAATCAAAAATGGTATCTTCCAGAAGTTTTATTTGCTTTTTAGTTAATCTGTAATCTCTTACCCAGCGCGGTTCTCCAAATTGATCTAACGTTTCTTTTGGTTCATAAGTTTCATACGTTACAAATTCACATTTATGTTCATCGTATGCTTTTTTTAATACTTTTTTCTGAGTTTTATTATCATCAAGAGCAACTCTAATTTCATTTATAAATTTCTGTAAATAATAAGAATCCTTATATTCAAAATATCCACCTGACATAATTTACCACCTTTAAATTTATCATTTCTACTTAAACAACCGGTTAACAGCATCAACAGCAGGCTTTACTGCAGCAACCATTTCAGGAATAGCAGCTCGA
>CALAUH010000087.1 GCA_937892225.1 uncultured Treponema sp. | reverse complement strand
TTAACAGCAGCAGCACCAGTACGTTTACCGTTACGACACTGTAACATGTAAAGTTTTCCTTCTTCTACTGTGAATTCCATATCCTGCATATCGTGATAGTGTTTTTCAAGACGATTACGGATATTGCAGAGTTCGTCATAAATTGCTTTGTTTGTATCAGCAAGCTGAGAAAGTTTCTGTGGTGTACGAATACCAGCAACAACGTCTTCTCCCTGTGCATTCATTAAGTATTCACCCATGAATTCGTTTTTACCTGTTGAAGGATCACGAGAGAAACAAACACCAGTACCAGAAGTATCACCTTTATTACCGAATACCATAGCCATTACAGTTACAGCAGTTCCTTTTAAAGTTCCTTCTTTGATGTTGTTTAACTGGCGGTATTTAATAGCACGTGGGTTCATCCAAGAACCGAATACAGCACCGATAGCACCCCACATCTGTTCTTTTGGATCCTGAGGGAAGTCAGAACCCTTTTCTTTCTTATAAAGTTTCTTGTATTTTTCTACGATTTTTTTCAATTCATCTGTGTTAAGTTCTGTATCTTCTTTAACACCACGAATTGCTTTTACTTCGTCGATGATTGCTTCGAATTTAGCGTGTTCAACACCCATTGCAACATCACCGAACATCTGAATAAAGCGGCGGTAAGCATCCCAAGCAAATCTTTCGTTTCCTGTTTTGTTAGCCAATCCCATTACAGATTTGTCGTTAAGACCAAGGTTTAAGATTGTATCCATCATACCAGGCATTGAGATTGCAGCACCAGAACGAACTGATACTAAAAGTGGATCATCATCATCACCGAGTTTTTTGCCCATTGTTTTTTCAAGACGAGCTAAGTACTCATCAACTTCCTTGTCCAATCCAGCAGGATATTTGCGTCCTAACTTATAGAATTCCTGACAAACATCTGTTGAAATTGTAAATCCTGCAGGAACAGGAAGACTTAAAGGTTTCTTTGCCATCTGAGCAAGGTTAGCACCTTTTCCACCGAGTTCAGCGCGCATTGATTCATCACCATCTGCATCGCCGTTACCAAAAAAGTAAACATACTTTGTTTTAGCCATTGATTTTACTCCATATATTAATTTTTTTTACTAAAGAATAATATATCATTTTACAAAGTATTAGGAATATCGTCAATGTTAGAAAAATTAAGTTGCTACATAAAATATGTTTTTATTGGCGGAAATCCATTAAAAGCAACCGATGCATATGTCGAAGTATACGCTCCTGTAGAAAGCCAGTAGATTTTATCACCCTGTTTTAAAGAAATAGGAAGTTTGTATTTTGTATTTTCGTACATAATATCCATACTGTCGCAAGTCGGTCCTGCAATTATTACTTCACCTTCTTTTTCTCCAGGTTTATCTTTACTTGTGATTACAGGATATTTGATTGATTCGTCTAAAGTTTCAATAAGTCCGTTGAATTTTCCGGCGTCTACATAAACCCATCGTGATAAAGCAGTATTATTTTTTCTTGAAGTAAGAATTACTTCTGTTGTTAAGATTCCACTGTCGCCGACTAAAGAACGGCCTGGCTCTAAGATGATTTCAGGAATGTCTTCTCCAAAATCTTCCTGAATATATCTTGTGATTTCCGAAGCATATTCTTTTAAATCATTTGTTGGATCAATATAACTTGCAGGGAATCCACCACCCATATCTATCATCTGGAGTTTTATACCTTCTTCCTCTTCTAATGAATTAAAAAGATATTTTGTTTTTGCAATTGCATCGTTCCACTGACCAATATCACGCTGCTGGCTGCCGACGTGGAAACTGATTCCGTATGGTGTTAATCCTAAATCTCTTGCTAAAACTAAAAGATCGTATGCCATATCTGGATGGCAACCGAATTTTCTGGATAAAGGCCAGTCTGCAGTTGCAGAATTTTCTACAAGGATTCTGACGTATACTTTTGAACCAGGAGCATTTTCTGCAATAGCTTTTAAATCATCTTTACTGTCTGTTGCGAACATGCGGACACCATTTTCAAAGAAATATTTTATATCCTTTGGTTTTTTGATTGTATTTCCATAACTGATTCTGTCTGATGTAACGTTGAATTTTTTTATTAAATCTAATTCATATCTGGAAGCAATATCAAAACAAGAGCCCATTTCAGAAAGCATCTGTAAAATTGGTTCTCCTGGATTTGCCTTTATTGCATAAAAAATTTTTGCATAAGGAAAAGAATCTCTTAAGCGGATAAAATTGTGTTTTACTGTGTTTAAATTAATTACGATATTTGGGGTTTCTAAATTTTTAGAAAAATCTAAAAATCTTGTCCAATCTTTATCACTAATATATTGTGCTCTGTCAAACATATAAACACCTCTTTTTTTATAAAATTTTGCTAATAATATCAAATATATATAGATGATTAAATAATATTTTTAAAAAAATAGAGATTTTTTCTAAATTTATGAAGTATTTATCTATTCATATTTATATATATTTAATAGCATATAATTATGGAAACAAGAAAAATTTTATTAACTGGTGCAGACTGCGCTTTAGATTTAGGTGATGGTAGTGAAAGAGGTCTTTATGTAAATCAAGACTATATTTTACAGAAAATGAAAAAAGTACATCGTGGAATCAGTTTGATGTACACTTATTATCCGAAAGATAAAACCTGGCCGAAAAGAGCGTGTAATGCTTTTGAAACAGATGGTCCTGTTGATCCATGGAGTTATCCTTACGAAAATTATTTTCCATATCTTGGTGGAACTTTAGGAATGACGGATGGAGAACCTTTTAATTTCATGAAAGAAATTCGTCAGCATGGTATGGATGTTGTTTTAACTTTAACAATAGATCCAAATTTGACTGAAGAAGATATTATTCCGATTGCAAAAGATTTGCAGCCATATGGACGTGTTTTTTTACGAGTAAATCATGAATGTACAGGCGACTGGTTCTGTTATACAAAAAGAGCATCCTATGAAAAGATTGCAGAATTTTTTGTAATGGTTTGTAAAGTAATGCATAAGTACGCTCCTAATGTTCTGATGATTTTGTGCGCCGGTATGTGGCAGGAAGAAACAGGTAAATTAGAAATGGAAGATATTTTTTTAGAAGCACATAAACAGGCTGATATATGGTCTGGAGATCAATATCTTTCTTTGAACTGGGGATGGCCTGTAGATTTAACTTGTAAAACAAACAGTCATGCATGTTACAGTGTAAAAAAAGTTTATGAAAAAGCTAAAAATACATGGCTTCGTTTAAAGGAAATAACCGGACAGGATAAACCGATGGTTCTTTCTGAATTAAATGCTGATGGTGATGTAACTGGTCCATATAAACAGGCAGAAATTATGACACGATTTATGGAACTTGTAGAAAAAGATAAAGAAAAATGGCTTTCTGCATTTACGTTATATCAGTTTAGAGATGATGGAAGACTTGGACTTGAAATAACTGATCCTAATAATAATCAGGTTGGAATTGAACAGCCGTTATTATCATCATATCGGGAAAAATTATTCAAACCATTTTTCAGCCAGAAGATTGTTGAGCAGGAAGAATGCAAGCTTCCTTTAAAGTTACGCTGGTCAAATTCAGAAGATGCAACTGGCTTTGAAATTCCTTGTTTAATAGAAAAGAATCCTTGTTATGCAGAAATCTTTTTTAATGGTGAATTAAGAAATCAAAATTTGATGATAGAAATAGACGGGTATTGGTATTATAAAAAGCCTGGGGTTTTGAAAATTGATTTTATGTCTTATTTCTTTGATAGAAAAATTAAAAAAAATACAAATCTTAAAATTAGATTTTTTGCTCCACCTGCAGATGGTATGAATCATCCTGGAGAAGAAGACTGGATGAATAGTTCTTATACAGAAATAAAAGAATTGCCAGAAATTCGAATTGAATATGAACCTGTAGAATTTATTGATTAGATGATTATATTATATGGAAAGTAAATGAATTTTATTGAAAAAATACTAAAAAATATGATATAACATTGTTGTCAGAAATGACGAGGAGTATTTAAAATGGCTAACAAACTTGTATACAAAGGAAAAACAAAAGATGTATTTGCTTTGGACAATGGAAATTATCTTTTAAAATTTAAAGATGATTGTACTGGAAAAGATGGTGTTTTTGATCCAGGAGAAAATTCTGTTGGATTAACAATTGAAGGTGTAGGTGATGTTAATCTTCGTATGACAGATTATTTCTTCAAAAAAATTAATGCTGCCGGAATTAAAACTCACTTCGTAAAAGCTAACTTTGACGATACAACAATGGAAGTTCTTCCTGCTAAAGTTTTTGGTCATGGACTTGAAGTAATCTGTCGCTACAAAGCTGTAGGTAGTTTCTTTAGACGTTATGGTGAATATATTGCAGAAGGTGCAGATTTACCAGCATATGTAGAAATGACTTTCAAAAATGATGAAAAAGGCGATCCTCTTGTAACAAAAGATGCTCTTGTAGACCTTAAAATTATGACTGCAGAACAGTATGATGCAATCAAAGCTCAGACACAGGCAATTACAAAAATAGTTGCAGATGATCTTAAAGAAAAAGGTCTTGATATGTATGATATCAAATTTGAATTTGGTTATGCTCCAGACGGTTCAGTAATGCTTATTGATGAAATTGCTTCAGGAAATATGCGTGTTTACAAAGACGGTAAATACATTGATCCAATGACATTATCAAAATTATTCTTTGCAAAATAAAATATTATGATGAATACAATACCAGAAGTAACAAAGTTTAATGAAGGAATATGCTGGTCTCATACTTTTAATAATTTTAAAGCAACAGTATTTGTACCAAAAGCAGAAGAAAATTTAAAATCAGAATTATTAAATTATGGTTTTACTTCTCCTTATGTGTTAGTTTTTTCTGAAAAAGATTTTTCTTATGAAGAAGCTATAGAATTTTCAGATAAAAACGCATTTACAAAATTAGCTTCGGATTTTGCTTCTAGTGTTGTATTTATTTATCCTACTTCAAAAAATGGCTGGGATGATGCAGATCCTGCTATTTTTTCAGAAATCATTTCTAATTCAAAAATACATGAATATTACGAAAATGGTGTTGTAAAAAACTGGAATAGATTTACAGACCAGATTGACGGGTATTTTATTCGTGGTGCAATTTTTAGAACAAATTTATACGGTTTTGGAAAATCAGCAGATTATCTTGCTAAAAACTGTCTTGTTCATTTTGAAGGCGACGGACTTTGGGGACGTTCAGATATTGCTCCAGTAACATGTATTCTAAACAATCTTTCTGTAATTCCACAGATTGGTGCAAGAGATATTCCAATCGTATCATATGGAAATTCTGCAGAAATAAATAATCTTATAAAAGAAAAATGTGACTATTATGTCTGTAAAGAAAATGCAGATTTTTATAATGATTATTATGATTTTGCTAAAAAATTTAGAAGAATGACAGGTGAATTAATTTTAGATCCAGATGTATATTCAGATGGTCTTATTCGTGAACCTGGAGAAATTGTTGTAAATACTTCTAAAGATAATTTCGGTGATGATAAAAATACCGAAAGACATAAAATCGGATATTTTGCTTTTTATAATAAAGGCTTGTTAAATAAAGGACCTCTTCCTCTCGTATTAGGATTCCATGGAGGAGGAGACAGCTGTTTCTTTTTTAGTACAATGGCTGGCTGGGCAAAAATTGCTCATCGTCATAATTTCTTATTGGTAACAATAGAAAATCATTTAAACAGTACTGCTACAGAAATGATGCAGTTTATTGATGAAATAAAGAAAAAGTATCCTGTTGATTCAACAAGAATTTATGTAACAGGATTTTCGATGGGCGGTATTAAATCCTGGGATATTATTCAGGAATATCCTGGAGTAATTGCTGCCGCAGCTCCAATGGATGCAACAGTTGATATTGGAGAAAACGTTTACTTTAAAAAGATTAATAAAGAAGTAAATACAACAGTTTCCGTTCCAATTTTTTATGCAGGTGGAGAAGTTACTCCTTTACCAGAATTACCTTTCCAGGAACAGAAATGTATTAACAGAATGGCATATGCTTTAAAATTAAATAATGCTGTAGCTGAATACAATGTTAAATTAGAAGATAAAGATAACTGGAAAAATAAAATCTGGGGAATTGACGGAGATTATAAACTTACATCTTTTGATGAAACAAGAAACAGTACTTTAACAATGCAGTTGTTCAAAAATAAAGATGATAAAATCTATAATGTTTTTGCAAGTATCAGCGATCAGGGACATGACTGTAGAGAACATACTTGTGAACATGCATGGCGTTTTATGAATAATTTTATCCGTGATGAAAAAGGTGTAATTCAGGGCGGAGAAATTGAAAACGTTTTGCAGAGTTTAAAAGATTAATTTTAAACTAATGCGTGTTTTTGCCATCGTTTACTCTTCCATCGGAAAAGCATAACAATTCCTCTTGTGGTTTCATCAGTTCCAATACCGAGCCAGAATCCTATAAGACCGAGTCCGCATTTTATACCGAGGATATAGCTTCCTAAAACCATTATTCCCCACATAGAAAAGATTCCGTAAAGTACAGGGAATTTTATATCACCAGAACCTTTTAAAGCTCCAACATAAATTAAGTTTAAAGAACGACCAAATTCTATGTATGTTGAAAAAATTAATAAGGTAGAAACATAATCATGAACTTCTGGTATGTTTGTAAAAATATTTATTACAGGATGCTTTATTATGTTTGCTAATAAAATCATTATCATAGAACAGGCTGTAGCTACTAACTGATAAATAAAGATTTTTTTATAAGCAATATCACTTTGTTTTGCACCGACAAAATATCCTGTTTTAATTTGAGTTGCATTTCCTATTGCAGAAGCTATGGCAAAAACAAATCGCACGATTGTCATTGTATAAACTTGTGCAGACATAGCGTTTGTTCCCAATGTAGAAATCATAGCCATAATAACAATCTGACTGATATTATAGGAAAGACTTTCTCCTGCAGTTGGAATGCCGACAGATAAAACAATTCTATAACTTTCTTTTGGAGTTTTTAAAATATTTTTAAGTGTAAAAGAAATATCTTTTCTTCTTTTTATTATGATTGCATATAAAATTGTAGAAGCAAGAGCAGAAACTCCGGATGCAGCAGCTACTCCAGGTACGCCAAGAATTGGTAATCCGAACCAGCCGTATAAAGAAAGTGCATTTCCTAAAACATTAATTAAATTAGAAACGATTGAAACAATCATTGTTTCTGTTGTATAACCATAACTTCTTAAAATTGCACTTTGTAGTAAACTGAATGCATTAAAGAAACAGAAGATTCCACCATAAATAATAAAATATTCAGTAGCAAAATTTCTTACAGAATCTTCCAGAGTATAGCAGGAAAGAATTGGTTTTGTTCCAAAGAATACAATCAGCATTAAAACTAAAGAAGTAATTGTTACCATGATTGTACTTGCCTGTGAAACATGATTTATTTCTTCTTTACTTTTTTTTGCTCCAAGGAATTGAGCCAGAACAATTGAACATCCAGTACTTATAACTGAAAAAATCAATGTTAAAAAGAAAATATATTGTCCTACAAGACCAACTGCCGCAACAGCATCATTGGAGTAAGAACTTAACATGAATGTATCTGCTGAATTTACAAGAATTCTAAAAAACTGCTCCATCGCTATTGGAAAAGTAAGACGGAACATAGGAAGAGAACCACGATTTATTTTTGTTGACATATGGCTATTTTATTTCTTTAAACATATTGTAAATTGTCAAATTCTCTATAAATTTTGTATTTTTTTCTATGTATTTGATAATAAGACGTTGACAGATATTAATTGAGTGATATACTAAATTTTAGTTAAACCTTTTACTAATTTGAGTAAAGGTTTTTTTTGCGAGTTTAAGTTAAACGTTTAACATTATTTATAAAGAGGATTTTTATGAAAGTATTAAAAACACAAAGGCAAAAGAATTCATTAAAAGAATTTTTAATGATTACACCTTTTCTTCTTTTAATCTTAGTTTTTTCGTACTATCCATTATACGGATGGGTATATGCTTTTTTTGATTACAAACCACCTTTTCCACTTTCCTGGGATAAATTTGTAGGATTTAAATGGTTTGTCCAGATGGTGGAAAATCCTGTAAAAGTTAAGAAAATTCTTCAGGTATTGGGAAATACTTTTGCCATGAGTGGATTGAGTCTTTTGTTCTCATGGTTCCCAATGATATTTGCTGTATTCTTAAATGAAATTAAAAGTGTTAAATTCAAGAAGTTCGTTCAGACTGTAACAACACTTCCAAACTTTATTTCATGGGTTTTAGTTTATTCTATTGCATTCAGTGTATTCTGTAGTACAGGTGCAGTTAATAGTATTTTAATGAGAGCTGGACTTATTAAAGAACCGATTATGTTCCTTCAGTCAGCAGAACATGTCTGGTTTAAACAGTGGCTCTGGTTAACATGGAAAAATGCCGGTTGGGCTGCCATTATGTATATTGCTGCAATTACAAGTATTGATGAATCTTTAATGGAAGCTGCAAAAATAGACGGTGCTTCGAGAATGCAGTGTATCTGGCATATTACAATTCCATCAATTCTTCCTACTTACTTTGTTCTTGTAATGATGAGTCTTGCTAATTTCCTTTCTAATGGTATGGAACAGTATTTCGTATTTGCTAACTCTTTCAACAAACAGAAAATTGAAGTACTTGATCTTTATGTATACAACCTGGCTATTGGAAGCGGAGGTTATTCTCTTTCAACAGCAATCAGTATTCTTAAATCTTTTGTTAGTATCATTTTATTATGTGTAACAAACTGGGTTTCTAAGAAATTACGTGGTGATAGTATTTTGTAGAGGAGTAAGAAATGGCAGGTATTAGAAAAACAGCTGAAGATTATATTATTGATATTGTTACTTACATAGTTTATATATTTTTTGCATTTGTGTGTGTATATCCTTTTTATTATATTTTGATAAATTCTGTCAGTGCAAACGATTTAAGTGAAAGAGGAAAAGTTTTATTTGTTCCATTAAAGTTTCATTTAAATAACTATAAACAGGTATTAAAAATTAATGGTTTACTTTCTGCATTTAAGATTTCAATTTTGCGAACAGTAGTAGGTACATTTTTTACAGTTATAGTTTCATCATTCCTTGGATACATGTTTACAAAAGAATCTTTATGGGGAAGAAAATTCTGGTATAGATTTGTAGTTGCAACAATGTATTTTAATGCAGGTATTATTCCATGGTTTCTTACAATGAGAAATCTGCATCTTACAAATAATTTCTGGGGATATATTTTCCCGGTAGCAGTTCAACCATTTTATATTGTATTGTGTAAAACTTTCGTAGAAGGTGTTCCAAAAGAACTTGAAGAAGCAGCTGTAATAGACGGTGCTGGTACCTTAAGAATATTCTTTAATATTATGGTACCTGTAATTAAACCTATTATTGCAACTGTTGCAGTTTTTGCTTCTGTTGCACAGTGGAACTCTTTCCAAGATACATTGCTTTTGGTTACTGATCCTAAATTGTATACATTACAGTTTACTTTGTATCAGTATATTAATCAGGCAAGTTCATTAAAGGCATTGGTAAATAACAGTTCATCGGCTTCGGCTTTGGCAGCAAGTATGGCACATGCACAGACTGCTACATCAATTCGTATGACAGTTTCTGTAATTGTTGTTTTACCGATTATGTGTGTTTATCCTTTCTTCCAGCGTTACTTTACTAAAGGTATTATGATTGGAGCTGTAAAAGGTTAATAAGGATTTTACAAATCTAAAAAGATTTGTTAAATATAAAAAATTTGGAGGAATCAAAGTGAAAAAAGGAATTATTATTTCTACTATCGCTATGATGGCAGTTACAGCCTCTTTATTTGTAGGTTGTAAAAAGACTTCAGGGGATGACAATAAACCAATGACCCTTGAAATTTATGACGTTGCTGCAAACTATCAAGGTATGCAGTCTGGTTGGTTTGCTAAAGTTGTTAAAGATAAATTTAACATCGAACTTAATATTATTGCTCCTCAGGTTGCAGGTGATTCAATTTATCAACTCAGATCAAGTACAGGTAATTTAGGAGACATTGTTCTTCTTGAAGCTACACAGTTTAATGACTGTCTTGAAGCTGGATTAATCAAAGATATTAGCGACAAAATTAAAGATTGTCCAAATCTTATGAAATTTGATACACAGATTTCAACTTTTAACAAAGCTTTACCAGGAAACAGTACAGGTAAATACTATGGTATTCCTACAGAAATGATGGATACTTCTCCAACATCTGTAACACAGGAACGTATTTATTCTTTACCACAGCTTCGTTGGGATCTTTACAATAAAATTGGTGCACCAAAACTTAATAATCTTGATGATTTGTTAAATGCTTTTGTTGAAATGAAAAAAGTTCACCCACAGAATGAAAATGGTGATCCAGCATATCCACTTTGTTTGTGGCCAGACTGGGATGGTGGTGACGGTATGATTGGTATTGCCAATGTAGTACAGCTCACAACATGGTATGGTGAAAAAATTAAAGGTTCTGCAATTCTTAAAGAAGATGGAAAAACATTCTATCCACTTACAGATGCAACAGGAACTTATTATAAAATGCTTCAGTTCTTAAACAAAGGTTATAGAATGGGCGTAGTTGATCCAGATTCTGGTACACAGGACTGGAACTCTGTTTGTGCAAAAATCTCTAATGGTCAGGTAGACTTTATCTGGTACACATGGGAAATTGGTTTCTGGAATACAACAGCACGTTATGCAGATGGAACAGCTTTCTGTTTCATTCCAGTATATGATCAGAACTACTACACAGATTCAGATGCTTATTTCGGAAGCGGACGTGTATTTGCTGTAGGTTCAGGTGTTGATGCTGCAAAATATGACAGAATCATGAAATTCTTAGATTGGTATGCTTCTCCAGAAGGATGTCAGTATCAGCATCATGGTATTGAAGGATTCAACTATAAGAAGTTAGACAACGGTAAATATGAACAGATGAACGATAACGCTCTTATGGATAACCTTCCAGTTCCAGAAGAATTTGGTGGTGGTGGATATAGTGATGGTAACAACGCTATTAACCAGTGGATTTGTAAATCTGAATGTACAAACCCTCTTACAGGTGAAATCTATGCTCCACAGTACTGGGCTTCTTACAAAGAAAAGAATATGACACAGATGAGAAGAGACTGGGAAAAGAAATATGATGCAACAGATGCTACAAACTGGATGTCTAAAAACAATAAACTTGTTGTTTCACCATCAGTTTCAGTTGCTCTTCCTTCTGATGATCCAGATATTTCTGTAATTCGTAACAGCGTAAATCAGTCAATCTGTGACTGGTCTTGGAAAATGATTTTTGCTAAAGATCAGGCTGAATTTGACAAGATGTGGAAAGATATGACTACAGAAGTAAACGGCTTTGGATTTGAAAATCTTTATAAATTTGACTGTGCAAAACATCAATTAGAAGTTGACGCAAAAGCCAAAGTAAAATAAAATATAGATAATAATTTCATAGCTTAGGGCTTGGGATGTAATCTCAAGCCCTTTTTTTATATGATTATTATACAAGAGGTTTTTTATGAATTATAAAATTACAGGTAAAGAAAACGTAAAATTTAATAATAATGCTTTTTATTGTGTTGGTACTGGAAGAATGGGACTTGCTTTACAAAAGAGTTATTATGAACAGCTTGAATTTGTTCAGGAAAAAATAGGTTTTGAACATATTCGAGGTCACGGACTTTTTTGTGATGATATGGCAATTTATCATGAATATAAAAAGGATAAAGATTCTGAAGAAACTTTTGTAGAATATAACTGGACATATCTTGATGTTGTTATGGATTCATATAAAAAATTAAATATCCGTCCTTTTATTGAATTAGGTTTTATGCCAAAGCAGCTTGCAAGTGGAGAGCAATGTATTTTTTATTGGAAAGGAAATGTTACTCCACCAAAAGATTATTCAAGATGGACTGATTTAGTAAAAGCTACATTAAAACATTTAATACAAAGATATGGTGCAGATGAAGTAGTGCAGTGGCCAGTTGAAGTATGGAATGAACCAAATCTTCCAGGATTCTGGAAAGATTCAAATATGGAAGAATATTTTAAATTATATAAATTGACTTCAAATGCTGTTAAAGAAGTAGATAAAAGATTTAAAATTGGTGGACCTGCAGTTTGTGGCGGAACAGATAAAGAATGGATAAAATCATTTTTGGAATTCGTAAAAAAGAATGATTGTCCGATTGATTTTGTAACTCGTCATCATTATACAACAGAAGTTCCTACGCCAGACGGACATTATGGATATCCAAAATTACATCCTAAAGAGAAATGTTTTGAACAGCTGGATTCTACAAGACCAATAGTTGATTCATTCTCAGAGTTTAAGGATATGGACATTCATGTAACAGAATATAATACTTCTTATATTGCAAATGCTCCTGTACACGATACAAATTTAAATGCTGCTTATATTGCAAACATGCTTTCAACTTTTGGAGATAACCATAAATCTTATTCATACTGGACTTTTGGAGATGTATTTGAAGAATTCGGTGTTCCTTTTACACCTTTTCACGGTGGATTTGGACTTGTTGCTAATGGATTAATTCCAAAACCAACTTTCTGGACTTTTGTCTTTTACAAAAAACTTTTAAAAGATTATGTAAATTGTGTATTAAAAACACCAGAATGTATTGTAGTTAAATGCAAAGAAGATGATAAGGAATATTATAAAGGAGTTGCCTGGAATGTTGATGTAGATATGACAGGAAAAGAAATTGATATAGATTTAGAATTCCCTTTATCACAAAAAAATGATGGTAATTCTTTATTAATTCAACTTGTTGATGAAGAAGTTTGTAATCCTGTAAAAGTCTGGCATGATTTAGGTGAACATTCAAATCCTTCTAAAGAAGAAATTGAAATATTAAGAAATGCTGCTAATCCTTTTGTAAAAACAGAACGAACTTTAAATAAAATAAAACTGCATTTAAAAGAAAATGCAGTTTGTTATTTTGAAATCAAAAATGAAGAAATAAAAAGTGACCGCGGTTTTACATACGGACGACTTGTTTAAATCTTAAATCTGTCAATCTGTAAAGAAATATTCTTAATAGATGTTTTCATCTTTGGAGCAATCTCTTTTAATTCATTTCCAGATTCGTTGATTTTATCTGCGTTTCTGGAAATTTTTATCATATTATCTTTGATAGAGTTTGTTGAATCCTGAAGATTTTCAACTTCTATAAGAATTGCTTTATTACCGACAGACATTTCTTTACTTGCAGATAATACTTCTGAAGTATGATTTGTCATTGTATTTAAAGTTTCTTTAATTTGAGAAGATTTATAGTTTTGTTCTGCCATAGATTCTTTAATATTAGTTACAAGACTATTTGTTGAACTAATTAAATCAGAAATTGTAGTAAGAGATTTTGTAGATTCTGTTGAAGATTGAACAACATCGATAATTGATTCCATAATATGACTTAATTGCTCTGTAATATTATTAGATTCTCTGGCAGAAGTTTCTGAAAGTCTTTTAATTTCATCTGCAACAACCGAGAAACCTTTTCCTGCTTCACCGGCATGTGCAGCTTCAATTGCCGCATTCATGGCAAGAAGTTTTGTTTTATTTGCAATTCTAGAAATTACTGCGTTCGCATTTTGTAAAGTCTGAGATTGTGCTTCAATTTCACTGAGTTTCTTGCTTACAAGCTGCTGTTTTTCAACACTACCATCTGTTGTAGAAAGTAATTTTGTAAAGAAATCAGACATATCGTTTATTAAAGCGTTAATATTAGAAATATTGCTGATTAAATCACTGACAGATGAAGAAGCATTTGTTACACCGACAGATTGATTATCAATCATATTTTCAAGTGATTTAATATTTGAAGATATTTCAGTGACTGCAGAAACAGTATTTTGAACACTTTCACTTTGTTTAATAATATCATTCTGCATGTTTGCAATATTTACATAAACTTCGGAAATAGCGTCTGTTGTTTCTTTTGCATTTTCCGACATATTTTTACCAACTGCTTGTAAAGAATCTTTTGATATCATAATGTCAGAAATTATAGACTGAAGTTTATTTTCAAAAAGATTGAATCCCTTTACAACATCACCGACTTCATCATTTGTTTTTATATCTATTCGTTTTGTTAAGTCTGCATTTCCTGTTGCAATTTCGTTAATAGCAGATTTTACTTTATTCAAAGGCTTAATTGCCATTGTAATTACGAATGCTAAAAGCGCGATTGATAAAATCATAATAACTAATGCAAGGATGATAATTCCTGTTCTTAAATTATTAATACTTGACTGGAAATCATTAAAAGGAATCGTATTGATTGACATCCAGTTTGTATCTGGAATTCTTTCAAAAGCACAGATGAATTTTTCATTATCTTTTTTGTATGTTGAATAGTTTGTTTCACCTTTTTGAACCATTTCGTATGTTGTTGAATAATTGATATTATTGCTATGTGTGGCTTCATTTAAAATTTCTTCACTTGCAACTAAATCATGATTTTCTGAGGCAATTGTTAAACCTGTATTTAAACTAATAATAGAAGATGGTCTTTCGTTACCAGCTTTATGGTCACAAGCAAGATCACTTAATTTGTATCCGTCAATTACACAGAAAATAACGTTTATGATTTTATTGTCTGAATCAAAAACTGGAACTGAATAGAAAATAGCCATTGAATTTGTGACTTTATTAATAAATGGATCAGTAACATATCTTTTTCCAGTTTTAAATGGCTGCTGATAATAATCTCTTTCGGCAAAAGAAATCATTTTTTCGCCATTGTTAATCCAAGACATACCGTTTTCGTCAAGAATTGCTACGTCTATATAATCTTTGTCTAAAGATAATGCTCCGTAGATTATGTGGGCTTTGTCCAAAAGTGAAATTTCAGGATTTCGAATATCTGGAATTGCGGCAAGAGTTTCCAGCATTTTAAATTCTTTTTCGTTTGATGCCCGGACAGAATCAGCTGTTGCATGTACAGATTCTGTTAATGATTTTACCATCTCCTGTTCAAGACTTTTTTTAGATTTTTTGAGAGATAAAGTAACAATTAAAATGTTTGAAATTGTCATTACAGATAATGCAACAATACAAATTTTTACTCGTAAACTGTTCATGATAACCTCTGTATAGAAACGTGGTTTATTCTTCTATTATACTATAATTTATGATATAGTCCAAATTTTATTTAGGATTTCTTATAATTCCAGAAAACAGATTTATATTTAATTCTTCATCATAAATTGTATAGCAGAACTGATGATTGGCAATAAATTCCTTTTTATCTACAGGAGGCATTGCCATAGCTTTTAATCCGAACATTGTTACTGCTGCAGCTTTAGTTTCTTTTTCATTTACTGAAATTTTAGCCTGATGAATTGCTGTATCTACGAAAAGTTTTTGACCGTTTGAAAAAATTTTAGAAATATCTGAATTTGGTGTAAAAGCAAGATTAATGCCCATTTTGTTTAAAATCGGAATTAAATCAACTTTCATATCAGTTTCAAATTTTGGTAAACTTATATCAACTTTAGTAAATATGCTTTTATCTGGTGATAAAAATTCGTCGGTTAATTCAGAAAGTTTAATTTTAGAAAAATCATATGAAATATCGTTTGGAAGATAAATAATCATTGAATATCTGTTGTTTTTGTATGGCAGTTTAATGATTTTAAAATCCTTGTTTTCAAAATATAAAACATTAAAACTTGCGTTCATCATATCTTTCTGGATTTTTTCTGTTTTAGAAATGTAAAATGTATTTTTATGTGTATTTTCTTCTTGAAATTCGTTTTCCCATTTCTGTTCAAAACAAAGTGTATTTAAAAGAATTAATTTTGTGTCGGAAGGTAAATCCTGCTGTAAAAAGTTTGGAATCATCTTGTCTGTATTTTTGCTGATAAAATTATTGATTTTTTTTGTAACAGAAGTAGATTTTTTAAAATCTACAGGATTCTGCTTAAAATTTAATTTATTGATTTTTGCAATATAGTCTTTGTTTATTTTATATGATTTCTGATACCAGATTGAATTCGTCATGTTGTCTATGGAAGTAAGGACTTTTTCTAAAAATTCATTATTTTCATTTGGATTAATGTTTATTGTATCAGCTATTTCTTTTGCAGTAGTCCCGCCTGAACCTTGTAATAAAGCATAAAGCAGATTGTAAATAGAAACTGATGAGAAAAATACGTTCTGTTCATAATCATTTAGCTGTAAAAAAACTTCATCATTAAATTTATTAATGGCTTCAAGACTTTTTTTGTCGATATTAGATTGTGCACTTAATAAATTTAAGCCTGTAAGTAAAATTAAACAAGTTGATAAAATATTCTTATTCATAAAAATTCCTTTAATATTTTAATAAAATCTATTAATTTAAATATAAGGTATTTTTGTAATTTTACAAATAAAAAAAGGTCTGGAGTATAAGATGAGTACTTTTATAACAGCTTTAATTTTAATCACTATAATAATATTGATAATTATAAAAATGGTTAAAGATAAGAAAAATAATAAAAATTGCCGTCATGATTGTTTAAGCTGCCCGTTCTCTAAACAATGTGATAAAAAAATATAAATTTTTTGACATTATAAAAATAAGTATTAAAATAGATATGTTAGGAGTATTGTTTGAGAATTTCTTTACGTTTTAAATTAGTCTTAATTGTTATTTTCGCTGTATTAGTTGCAACACTTTCAGTTGGTGGTTGTGCATATTTTGTTGAAAAAAATTTAATTGATAATCAACTGGAAGAAAAAGTAAATTCATTGTCTACATCAATCATTACAAAAATAGACAGAGAGAATCAGCAGGAAATTACTTTATTACGTGCTCTTTCTTATATGTCAATTTTTAAAGATACAAAAATTTCTACAGAAGATAAAAATAAACAGTTAAAAGGAATTATTAAAAACAATAACGGTAAGTACGAGATTTTTTCTTATTTTGATAAAACTGGTGTAGGTGCAGGAATTGTCGGTCAGTCTTATTATTATGATGATATGGATTATTTTAATAATGTCGTTCTTGTAAAAGAAAATATTTCTGTTCCAATTGTTAATAAAAAATCACACACACCATATGTTTCTTATTCTATTCCAGTTACATCTAATGATGGAAAAGTCATTGGTGCAATGGTTTCAAACTTACGCGGAAACTTGTTCTCAAAGGCATGTGCACAGACAGATATTGGTGGAGAAAATTATCCTTTAATTTATGATTTTGGTACTAAAAGAGTTGTCGGTAATGGAAACGATGTTTCTGGAATGTCGCAGGAATTACCATATCTTGAACCATATCTTGAAAGTATAAGTAAAGGTGAAACTAACAAAGATATTTATATTGACCAGGAAACTGGTGAAAAGATGATTATCTGGTATCGTCCATTTGAAAATGGTACACAGTGGAGTCTTATTTTTACAGTTCCATATTCTATTTTCTATTCACCTTTGTATGATTTGGAAATTCTTCTTCTTGCAATTTTTGGTATTATCGTAGTTTTGTGTAGTATAGTTGCTGCAATCTTTATCAGAAAATTTACAAATCCTTTGAATAATGTAAAAAAATCTGTAAAAGAAATTGCAAGTGGTACTGCCGATTTAACAAAACGTATGCCTGGAAGTTCAAAAGATGAAATTGGTGATGTTGTAAGAGGATTTAATACATTCATTGAAATTTTACAGGAAATTGTTTCAGGAATTAAAAAATCTAAAGATAAACTTAATATTGCAGGTAATAAACTTCTTGAATCTACAAGAGAAACAACAGAAACAATCGATATGATTGTTCATAATATGAAATATGTAGACAGTAATATTGATGCACAAAGTGAAAGTGTAGCCCAGACTTCTGAATCTGTAGAAGAAATTGCTTCTAATATTAATGCCCTTGAAAAAATGATTGAAGTTCAAAGTAATGGAGTAATAGAAGCATCTGCCGCAATTCAAAAAATGATTGATAATATTTCATTTATTCAAACTGCTGTAGATAATATGTCTACATCATTTAAAGAACTTATAACTAGTGCAAAACAAGGTTCAGAATTACAGATTAATGTAAACTATAAAGTTGTTGATATTAAAAATCAGAGTGAAGCTTTACAGGAAGCTAACCAGGCAATTTCAGATATTGCAGAACAGACAAACCTTCTTGCAATGAACGCTGCAATTGAAGCTGCACATGCCGGAGAAGCTGGTAAAGGATTCTCTGTCGTTGCAGATGAAATTCGAAAACTTTCTGAAACTTCAGGTGCTCAGTCTAAAACTATTAGTGAACAGTTGATTGGAATTATTCAATCTATTGATAGTGTAGTAAATGCATCAGAACAGTCTAATCTTGCGTTCCAGAATGTAACGGATAATATTAATAAGACTAATCAGATTGTAAAAGATATGAAGACAACTCTTGATGAACAGGCAAAAGGTTCAAATAAAATCAGCATTGCTTTACAGGATATGAATGAAAGTACAAGTGAAGTAAGAGAAGCTTCTAAAGAAATGGCTGATGGAAATAAATTTATTCTTGCAAATGTAAAGAATTTACAGGAAGTAACTCAGGCAATGAAAAAGAATCTTAAAGAAATGAGTTATGGTGCCAAGAAAATTAATGATACAGGTGATGAATTAAATAAGATTACACAAGATATGTCTAATTCAATTAGTGAAATTGCTACTCAGGTAGATCAGTTCAGTATTTAATTATTTATCTAAAAAATGAACAGGTTGAATTATAGATTCTTTGTTTTTAATCAGATTAAAACTGATTACATCACCACAATGAAGTCCAATATCTTGATTAGGTTCGTTCAGAAGTTCACCAAAAATTGTAGTTCCTTCCATGTGATTTGCCCTTATCCAGATTTCTTCTGTAGTTATTTTTTTTCCGATGATTAGAATTTTTATATCATCCGGGAATTGATTAAATCTAAACGGGTCTAGTTCAGTTATTTTTCTTGTTTCAATTGCTTCCTGATAATCATAATTATAGGCATCGGTAATTGAAGAAAGTTTATCTTGAAATTTAATTGTTTCTTTTTCAAAAAAATCTTGTGTTAAAGCGTCGTTTTTTAAAAAAGATTCCATTCTGTAAACTTTAGGTGTTCTGTTATTAATTCTGCTGATAATGATTTCTGATTCAGATAAATGTGCTGTTGCAAGAACTTCGAATGAAATTCCATTTCTATGATCTAGATAACATACTGCAAAGATACCATCATCTTGTGAATTAATATGATATTTTGCTTTTTTTAAAGATTTTATTTCGTCTGGACAACGGATATAAATTAAAGATGAAATTATATTTCTCCAGAAAAGAGTATCAAGAGGTTTTAAGTTTTCTTCTAAATCAGACATATCTATTAATAGAATAATCTATAGAATTAAAGTTGTCAAAAAAAAAGGTTGCCTGAAAAAATCAGGCAACCTAATTTTATAATTTACAAAAACTCTAAGTGGGTTTAAGTTTTTATCTTACAATATAACGAACTTCAGAGCCTACTAAAGCATAAACAATTGAATGTTTGTTATTAATAAGGAAGCTTGCTGCATCAGATGCTGCATCATAATCCATAGAAAGATAATTCTGTATTTTATTTATAAGTTCTCTTCTTGTGTATGAATTATATCTTGCACCAGGTTCTGTTGAATAATCGTCATAATCTTTATAACTGATATCGTCATAATAGTAACGGCTTGAATTTAATGTTTTTCCTGTATCAAGTCTGTAATCTACATAACTTACAGAGTTATAAATAACACTGTATGTTGTAGAAGAAGATGAAGATTCATAATCCCAATCCCATTCGCCGTCTACGATAATACAGCTGCTGAAAAATGTTGCAATGAATAATGTTGCTAAAAGTGCTAATAAAGGTTTTTTATTTGTCATATGTTTGTCTCCTATAAAATAATTTAATTTTCTAAGTTTACATTTATTATAACAACAAAAAAGGGAAATAATCCTAAGAAAATGATAAGTATTTCTTAAGAAATTATTTTAACCATAAATTGCCGTCAAAAACATATTTTTTTGTTTCACAGTTGTTTGTAAGACCGTTTCCCCAGTAATTGCTGATAGGTCTGTTTTCTAAGTAACATGTTAATCCTGCAAGCAAAGCTCCATGTGCTACTAAAAGAACTTTTTTATCTGTAGATTTTTCCAGTACTTCCTGGATAAATTCTTTTGTTCTTTTACAGACACTTTCAAAACTTTCTCCATCTTTTGGCGGAATATAATTTTCAGGATTTGTAAAAAAGTTTTTTCTTGGAAGTTCAGTATTCATCCAATCATCATAAGTAAGACCTTCTAGTACACCAAAACATATTTCTTTAAGTCTTGAATCTCTAATAATAGGAATATTTTGTCTTCCACGAATTAGGCATGCAGTTTCATAAGCCCGGCATAATGGAGAAGAATAAATTTTATCAAAAAAGATGTTTTCTTTTTCTAATTTTTCGCCTAGTTTAGCAGCAGATTCACGTCCTTCAGAATTAAGTTCTTTATCAATAAGTCCTTGAAAACGTGTTTCCTTATTCCAGTCAGTTTGACCATGTCTAACAATGTATAATTCCATAAGAAAAATATATCATCTTTTGGGATTTCTGCCAATTTTTTTGTTTACGATAAGAAAATTTATACTAACAGCAATGAATGCAGAATAATTTTTAAAAAATACAACAATTTTTAATTGCAAAAAAATTTTTTGTATGTATAATAAAGGTAGTTAAAAATAAGTTAAAAATAATTTAAGAATAATTTCAAAATCATTTATAAATAATTTAATAATAATTTATAAATAATTTAATAATAAATTAAAAATAAGGGAGTAACCTAAAGCCCGTCTTCTAAGCAAGGCGGGTTTTCGTTTTTAAATGTTTTTATTATTAAAAGAATAAATGCATCCACAATACTGCTGACGATATAAATTATATTCTTCACTTAATTCAAGACTTCTTACAAATCCCTGATTCTTTTTAAAATCAGAAAAGAGCCATTTTGGATTTTCACTGTTTTTTGTCAGTTCCTGACCGATTATATTTATTTTATCTGAATCTTTAAAAGGGCTTATACTTAAAGTTGTACAAAAATAATCAAAATTGTTTTGTTTTGCATATTCGTATGTTTTTTTCAGGCGAAATTCATAGCAGCGCCGGCATCGTTCACCTTTTTCTGGTTCTTTACAAAGTTCAAGTTCATTTTTCGTATTTACGGCTTTATAAAAATCTTCAGGATTATATTGTTCTTCTATAACTTTGATTTTGTTTTCTAGAACAGGTGGAAATTTTGTATAAAAAGTCTTTAATTCTTCTAAACGTCTTGAATATTCTGTTTCCGGATAAATATTAGGATTATAATAAAAAACTGTTATATCAAAATGATTGCATAAAAACTCAAGTACATAAGAAGAGCATGGACCGCAACAGGCATGTAATAAAAGTTTAGGTTTTTCTTTAAGAGAGTCCAGTGTTTTTAATAATTCTTTATGATAATTAATTTTCATCATTTGAAAAATCTTCTTGTAATCCTTTTTTTAGTGCTGAATCAACACAACTTATAAAAACGATTGTTTCTAATTCCTGTCCTTTTTTTAATTCAATAGAGGTTTTATTTTTTTCTATCATTTCTTTAATTATTGATTCTGCTTTATCATCTGGAAAACCTTTTAAATCATTTATTTTAATGTTCTGTATTTTTTTATCTGATACTGTAACTTCTAAATTTAAAAACATAAATGTTGTTTGAGTTTCAGAAGAATAAATTCCGTCGTTAACATTTTCAAGTTTTGTATTTGTAAAAGGAAGACGTTTTGTTTCATTTATTTTTGCTTTACGTTTTGAAACTGGAATTGAAACTGCTATTAAAATCAGAACTGCTAAAAATATAATTAGATTTCTTTTTGGATTTTTTGTATTTGAAAATAAAGTACCCATAAAATGATTATAACTTTAAAAGAAATTTTAGAAAATACTAGTTTTAAATTTGCATTATTGAAAATCATATTTTAATATTAAAAATATAAGGAGTTATATGATGAAATTATATATTAAGCAAAAGGTTTTTTCGATTAAAGATAAATTCAATATTTATGATGAAAATCAGAATCCTGTTTATACTTGTGATGGAAAATTATTTTCTATTGGTAAAAAACTTGATATTTTTGATTCTAATAACGAACTTGTATCAAATATTCATCAGAAGGTTATAGCTTTTTTACCTAAATATTTTATTAATAAGGGTGGAGAAGATGTTGCCTGTGTAAAAAAGCAGCTTGCTATAAAACCAACATATAATATTGATGAATTTGGCTGGGAAGTAAAAGGAAATTTTCTTGCACATACTTATACAATTAAACAGGGTTTGACTTTGGTTGCGGAAATTAATAAAAAATGGGTTTCCTGGGGCGATACTTACGAAATAGATATTAAAGATGGTTTTAATCCTGTTGATGTAATCAGTGTTGTTTTGATTATTGATTCTGATTTGGCAAACAGTCAGAATTTCTCTGTATCTTTTGGTTCTAATAGCAATTAATATTGTTAAAAAGATAAAAAAGGTGTAAAATTAAATTCCGTGATGAAAAACGGATTTGACAACGAAAAGTATCTTAAAATACAATCAGAACACATTAAAGAAAGAATTGCTCAGTTTGGCGACAAATTATATCTTGAATTTGGCGGAAAATTATTTGACGATTATCATGCGTCTCGAGTTTTACCAGGATTTCAACCTGACAGTAAGCTCAAAATGCTTATTCAACTTGCAGATGTAGCAGAAATTGTTATTGTAATTAGTGCTGTTGATATTGAAAAAAATAAAGTTCGTGGTGATTTAGGAATTACCTATGATAAAGATGTTCTTCGTTTAAGAGATGAATTTCAAAATCGCGGTCTTATGGTTGGTAGTGTTGTAATTACACATTACACAGGTCAGGAAGCCGCAAAAGCCTTTCGTAAAAAATTAAATCGATTAAATATTAAAACTTATTTTCATTATACAATTCCAGGTTATCCTTCTAATGTTTCTTTAATCGATAGTGATGAAGGTTTTGGAAAAAATGATTATATTGAAACTACAAGACCATTAGTTGTTGTTACAGCACCGGGGCCAGGTTCTGGTAAAATGGCAACTTGTTTAAGCCAGTTATATCATGATAATAAACGTGGAATTAAAGCTGGTTATGCAAAATTTGAAACTTTTCCAATCTGGAATCTTCCGTTAAAACATCCTGTTAATCTTGCTTATGAAGCAGCAACTGCAGATTTAAATGATGTAAATATGATTGATCCTTTCCATCTGGAAGCATATGGAAAAATGACTGTAAATTATAATCGTGATATAGAAATTTTCCCTGTTTTAAATGCAATTTTTGAAGGAATCTATGGTTCAAATCCATATAAATCACCTACTGATATGGGTGTAAATATGGCTGGTTATTGTATTACTGATGATGATGCATGTTGTGAAGCTTCTAAACAGGAAATTATCAGACGATATTATACAGCTTTGGATAATCTTGCAGAAAATAAGATTGATGAAATCGAAGTTGATAAAATTGAAATTATTATGCAGCAGGCAAAAATTTCAACTGATGATCGAAGAGTTACTGTTGCTGCAAAAGAAAGAGCTGCAAAATCTGGAGTTCCAACATCTGCTATTGAATTAAAGGATGGTACAATCATAACATCGGAAACTACTCCTTTACTTGGAACAAGTGCAGCTTTGATTTTACATGCTACAAAATATTTAGCTGGAATAGATCACAAAATAAAATTAATTCCTGAAGAAATGATTGAACCTATTCAGGATATGAAAGTAACTTATTTGCGTGGAAATAATCCTAGATTACATACTGATGAAGTTCTAGTTGCTCTTGCAATGTTGAGTCTTAATGATGAAAATTGTAAAAAAGCAGTAGAACAGTTGCCAAATCTTGCAGGTTGTCAGGTACATACTTCTGTAATGCTTAGTGAAGTTGACAGAAAGATTTTTAAGAAGCTTGGTGTTGATGTAACCTGTGAACCTGTTATTAAAAAGCAGAAAAGTTTAATTGGATAAAATGAAAAATAATTTTTTAGAATTTAATGATTTTAATCTGTCTGATATTACACTTTTTGATAAATATTATTTAAATGTAATAAAAAAAGATGTAGATTTTTTAAATACGTTTAATCCTGAAAAATTATTATTTAATTTTAGATTAACTGCGGGTTTTGAATTAAGTGAGATAAAAGAAAAATCATCTTATTCTGGCTGGGAAAATACAAGAATTGGCGGACATACAATCGGACATTATTTAACTGCGGCTGCTCAGGGTATTGCCAGAGGTTTTGGTGATGAAAAAGGAAAAGATGGTCTTACATTACGAGAGCGTCTTGAAAAAATTATAGATGGTTTGTATGAATGTCAGCTTAAGAATGATGAATTAATAAAATCAAATAAAAATAGAAAAAAAGGTTTTATTTTTGGTGCAACTATGGCAGATTCAACAAAACCTGAATTGCAGTTTGATAAAGTTGAATCAGATAATCCTAGTGATACATGGGTTCCATGGTATACAATGCATAAAATTGTTAATGGACTTGTAGAAACTTATAAATTTACTTCAAATAAAAAAGCACTTGAAATTGCAGAGAATCTTTCTGAATGGATATTTGAACGTACTGATAAATGGACAGAAGAAATTCAAGATAGAGTTTTATCAATAGAATATGGTGGAATGAATGACTGTCTTTATGAATTATACAAATGTGCTGAAAAAGAAAATTATTCAAATCTAAATCATATAGAAAAAGCAGCTCACAAATTTGATCAGGTAAAACTTTATAAAGAGATTTTTAATTCAACAAAAGATGCTTTGGATAATAAACACGCAAATACAACAATTCCAAAGTACATGGGTGCGTTAAACAGGTACAGGACATTTCCAGAAAACGCGGATTCAAAAGAATATCTTGAGTATACAAAAAAATTCTGGGATTTAGTTGTAAATCATCATACATATATTACTGGTGGAAATAGTGAATGTGAACATTTTGGAAAAGATGATGTTCTTGATAAGGAACGTTCAAATTGTAACTGTGAAACCTGTAATACGCATAATATGTTAAAAATCACAAGGGAACTTTTTAAGATAACTGGTGATAAAAAATATGCAGATTATTATGAAAATACTTTTATAAATTCAATTATGGCTTCTGTTAATTCAGATAATGGAATGACAACGTATTTTCAGCCTATGGCAACCGGTTGTTTTAAGATTTTCTGTAATCCTGATGTAGAAAAAAATTATTTCTGGTGTTGTACTGGAACTGGTCTAGAAAATTTTACAAAACTTGGAGATTCTTTTTATTTTTATTCAGATAATATTTTGTGCATAAATGAATTTGTATCTTCATCAGTTTATTGGAAAGAGGAAAATTTAATTTTTGAACAAAAAGCCAGTCTTCCAGAAAGTGATAAAATTAATTTTAAAATAAAAACAAATGATAAAAAAGAAAAAGATTTTAAATTATTAATTCGTATTCCAGATTGGGCTGATGAAAATAAAATAAAATTAAAAATCAATAAAAAATCTTCACAGATAAAAATTTCGAAAGGTTATATTCAAATAGACAGAACCTGGAAAAACTTAGATTCTGTTGATTTAGTTTTATCTATGAAGATAAATGTTTTTTCTTTACCGGATAATTTTGAAAAAGTTTTTGCTTTTAAATATGGTCCCGTTGTTCTTGCAGCAGATTTGGGAAAAGTTGAGAATAAAAATATCAGACAGGTTGGTGTTTTATGCGATGTTTGTGGAGAAAAAACTGTCTGGAATGAATCTATGTTATTAAAAGGAAATTATGGTGGAACCAGCAATCTTCCTGTTTTAGAAAATGAAAAAATTTTTGCTGATAAAAAAGTAATTCAGAATATAAATAAATATGTAAAAATTAAAGGCAAAGAAGAACTTTATTTTGAATTAAAATACGATAAATCTAAGAAACCGTTGATTTTACGTCAGTATTATAAAATGAATAAAAACCGTTATGGTATTTACTGGCTTTTAAAAGATGATGATAAAAAAATACTGGAATCTGAAAAAAATATTCTGGATGGAATAGGTGTCGGTTACGGGGCACAGACAGAAGGAAATGAAACAACATATCCATGTTTTAAAGAAACTGGTTCTGGTTCAACAGGGGATGCCGGAGCATTAACTCGTTTTGCAAATGAAAATGGTTCTTTTTCTTATTTATTCTGTGTTTCAAAAGATAAAGAAACTTATCTATCATTTGATTTATTAAAAAATGATGATGCAAAAGGAATTGTTATAAAATCAGATGATATTTTAATAGCAAAAATAGAGCAGGATTTTAGTTCTGACGAAAAAGTTTCAAAAGAGATAAAAATTCCATCTGAAGTTATTGAAAAATCAATTGTTTTTGAAAATAAAAAAGTAGTTCGGATTTCTTTTGAAGGAATTGATGGTAAAGAATCAGTAAAACTTTGTGCACCGGTAAATACTTTTGAAAAACAGAATGGAAACTAAAGAATATTTAATTCAATTAGCAGAAAAATACGAAACGAAAGATTTTTGTAAAGAAGATCCGTCTCAATTTTTGTACTGGTATTCGAAAGAAGATATGATTGATGTAGAAATTGCTTCTTTTATTGCGGCTATGCTTTCTTTCGGTAATAGAAAACAATTTATTCCAAAAATAAAATATATTCTGGAACTTGCAGATAAAAAATCAAAATCAATTTCCAGCTGGATTTTAAATTCATTTCCAGATTTTCCTTCAGGTAAAGAAAAATTTTATCGTTTTTATTCTTATGATGATTTATGTACATTGTTTAGAGAATTACGTGTTTTAATAGAAAAAAATGGTTCTTTGGGAAATGCACTTAAAAAAAATTTGGCAGATGAAAAACATCCTTCGTTGATTTTATCATCTTTTTTTCCAGAATCAAAAATTGTTCCTAAGGGAAAGTCTTCTGCAAATAAAAGAATCCATATGTTTCTAAGATGGATGGTAAGACAAAATTCTCCAGAGGATTTAGGTTTGTGGGAATGGGCAAATC
>CALAUH010000086.1 GCA_937892225.1 uncultured Treponema sp. | reverse complement strand
TGCAGAAAAATTCAATGCAGACACAGTTGTAAATCTTTCCAACATCGAAAAAGTTTATACTGATGACCCAAGAAAAAATCCTGACGCTAAACCTCTCGATACAATAAGCTGGGCAGACTTCCGCAAAATGGTTGGAGATGAATGGGTTCCTGGAAAGAACTGTCCTTTTGATCCAATTGCTTCTAAAAAGGCAAGTGAACTTGGCATGAAAGTTATTTGTGCCGGTGGAAAAAATATCGATAATATCCAGAAAATTCTTGAAGATAAAGAATATATTGGAACTACTATCGGTTAGGATAAATTGGTTCGATTCTGTTTTTTTCAAAAAAATAATCCTGCATCTGGGTGAGGATAGCATCAATCTTTGTACCGTAATTTTTATCCGTTGCCCAGTTGCCTGCCAGATCAAAAATGGTTTCGGCAAACTTAGCTTTATGAACCCAGCTGTATCTTGGGTCAACAAGTTCCTTGTTCAATTCAACATCTTCGGTGGTTGCATATGCCTGAAGGTGCTGAATATGAGCTCTTACACCAAGTTTAATCGTCGGAAAAGATTCGCCTTTGTGTTCAGCATCCATGGAACCTAATCCGCAGAAATTATTCATTTCGGGTGTAACTAAATTTCCAAATCTTAAAAAACCAGTTTCCAGACACATCTGTGCAAAAGCAACTGTAGAGTTTATATTTTCCTGATATGCTTCTAAATAATAATGTCTTGCAATAGTAAAAATTCTTGTGTAATCAACATCAGGATTCTGAGTTAAGAAAAATTCTGCAAGTTCTTTTGGAGTAAGCTGTCCTTTTCCTAAAATTTTTCTTGAAAGTTCAATTTTTGTTTTTTCAACACTATAATCTTTTTTTGTAAAAAACGGAAATTTTAAGGTTTGACAGCCAGACACTGTGAATAAAAGAATAAAAATTAAAAAAATGAAAATATTTTTCTTAAAAATTGCCTTATTTTTCATAACTTGTAGATATTATATATGTGAATGCAAAAATTGTAAAACCCAACATCAGGGAAAAGACATTAAAATATGGGCTTTCGTATCCAGATGATGTAGAACTAGTAATGCTGATTCTTGGCTGCGGAAATAAACAGATGAATGTAGAGACTATGTCAGAAAAAATAGTTGATACTTTAAATGCAACTAATACCGAAGAAGTCGTTCAAAAACTTTTGAATATGCGTGGTATTGGAAAAGGTAAAGCTTTAAGTATTGCGGCTGCACTTGAACTGGGACGAAGAAGATGCTGTCATTTTGGAGCACACATAAAAACTCCGGATGATGTTGTTCCATATGTAAAGCAGTATGCAATCAGCAATCAGGAACATTTTCTTTCTGTAATTTTGAATGGTGGTCATGATATTATTAAAATTCATGTTGTTTCTGTCGGTACAATAAACAGAACACTTATTCATCCGCGCGAAGTTTTTGGAGAGGCTATTCGTGAAAATGCTGCTGCAGTTATATTGGTACATAATCATCCTTCGGGACGTTCTTTTCCGTCAGAAGATGATATTGAATCTACTGAAAGTCTTTTGGAAGCTTCAAAAATAATCGGTATTCCAATTCTCGATCATATTATTATAGACAGGGAAGGTTTTTTCAGTTTCGTAGAGCAGGGATTAATTCCTGATGAATAATTTTAAAGTTTGCATGATAGTTAAAAGTATTCTACAATATATGTATGAATTTTATTAAACGTATATTTGTGATTATTTCTATATTGTTTTTATCATCTTTTGTTTTTGCTCAGGAAAAAATTGTTCTTGAACCAACTGAGAAAACTTTTAGAAATGACAGAAACTGTTCTATAACTATTGAATGTAATATTCCTAACTGTGAAGTATATTTGAACAAAGTTTACAAAGGAAAAACAAAACTTACTCTTCAGAATTTACCTGTTGGTGAATATGAACTTGAAATTGAAAAAGAAGGTTATAATTCTGTATCTTATAAAATAAATGTTTATCAGTCGTATGATACTTTGTACAGGATTGCTTTGTCTAATGCGATGGGACTTATTCAGTTGAACGAAACTTTTCTTGACAGCGAGATTTATCTTGATTCAACAAGAGTAAATTCAAATCCATTTAGTGCATATTGCGGAGAGCATCGTGTTAAAGTAAAACGCTTTGGTTATGAAGATTTTGAAAAAACTGTAAAAGTTGAAAAAGACAGCGTAAAAATCGTTGAGTATGTTTCTAAACCGGCAGTTTTTGCTTTAAATAATTTTGATGTTTCAAGAGTACATTTTAATCCTGATGCAAAAGATGATAAGGGAATTTGTACTATTTCATTTGAAGCAAATACAAAAGGTTCTGCTTTAATTTATATTCTTAATTCTACTGGAGAAGAAGTCTGGTCATACGAGTTTAAAGATATTGAAACATGGTCACAAAGTGTAGACTGGAATGGTAAAGATAAAAATAATCAGGTTTTAGATGATGGTGTTTATACTGTAATTTTATCTTCAGAAGGAATTCAGAAAGAAAAGACTGTTGTAATTACGAATAATGCAAATTACCCAAAATATGTATATACAAAATCCGGCTTAGGAATTGGTGTTCTTCCTCTGGCTTATAAATCACCTGTAAATTTTGGTCAGATTGAAGTGAATGTTCGTCCTGGCTTTAATGCAGATAAAAATAATTTTGGATTATCACCATTTAATGCACAGATTGCTTTTATTTCCGGTTTTACAAATGGTTTTGAATTTTCAGCATCTGCATCAACTTATCTGACTGGTAAAAATGCGGTTTTTCCTTTTACCGGTAATTTTGCTTTTAAATATAACTGGGCTTATCAGACAGATAAAATTACTTTATTAAATGCTGCTTTATTAAGATATGGTTATTCATCAATAGATTTATTTACACCTTATGGAATTGATACCGGTAATGGTCTTGGACTTGGTTATGTTTTTGGTATAAAAACTCCAAAAGGTTATGCAGGTACAAATCTTGATTTAGTTTTTGGTGCAGAAAACGGAAAATTGAATTTAAATAATAATGTTGTTCGTCTTGGTCTTGCATATACACATTCATCGATAGAAAATGTAAATATTGATTTATGGCTTGATTTTAATACTGCAATAACTACATTTAATCCTTCGTATAAACGTGATTATAATTTCTTATTTATGCATGCAATGGAATGTGGAACAGATGTTTTAATCACACCAGATAACAGCCCTTTTGTAATAGAAACTGGTATTAATTTTATTTTCTTCCTTCGTGATGATTATATTTGTGAAGATAAAGGAAATTATTATTCTTTTAAAATTGGGTTGTCTTATTTGTTTTAATTTATTACATTATAGGGTATGAAATTATATACACGTGGACAATTAGTCGTTTTTATATCTGTTGCAGTTTCTGCTGCTCTTGTTGTATCAAGTATTATTTTTTGTAGTTACTTGAAGAAGAATGATTTTAAATCTGATGTTTCTAAAGTTGAACAGACTGATGTTAGAATAAATAAAACTGATTATGAAATTCCTGAATTGGAACTGAATCCTTCGGAAGTAGTTCCTGTTGCAAATCAATCGTCGTATACTCAGGATGAATTACAGAATATAAACGTTTATCAGATGTGTAACGAAGCTGTTGTAAACATTAATACACAGGTTGTCGGTTATGACTGGTTTTTGGAACCTGTTGTTCAAGACAGCGGTAGTGGCAGTGGTTCGATTATCGATAAACGAGGTTATGTTTTAACAAATGTTCATGTAATACAGGGTGCTTCTAAAATTTTTGTTTCTTTGTTTGACGGTACTCAGTACGAAGCAACTGTTGTTGGATCTGATGTAGACAGTGATTTAGCTGTAATTAAATTTGATCCTCCAAGTGGAATGGAATTAAAGACAATTTCTTTTGGTGATTCGACACAGCTTCTTGTAGGACAGAAAGTAATTGCAATTGGAAACCCTTTTGGTATGGAACGAACAATGACTACAGGTATTGTTTCGGGGCTTGGACGACCAATTCAGAATTCAAACAAACGTATTATCAGAAATATGATTCAAACTGATACTGCAATTAATCCTGGAAATTCAGGCGGACCTTTGTTAGATACAAAAGGAAGAATGATTGGTATTAATACAATGATTTTATCATCTTCTGGTTCTTCTGCAGGTGTTGGATTTGCTGTTCCTTCTGAAACTGCAAAACGTATTGTTTCTGATTTATTAAAATATGGTAAAGTTCAGCGTGGAACTCTTGCTGTTACAATAATTCAATTAAATAGAAGAATTGCACAGTATGCAGGACTTGATGTTTCTTCTGGTGTATTAATATCACAGGTTACAAAAGGTGGTAATGCAGAAAAAGCCGGATTAAAAGGTGGAACTCAGGCTGCGTATTACGGAAGAGATGTAATTTATCTTGGTGGTGATGTTATTACTCAGATTGATAATATTGCTATTTCTTCTCTTGCAGATTATTATTCAGCACTTGAAAGTAAAAAGCCTGGTGATGTAATCAATGTAATAGTAAGAAGAAATAAAAAAGATGTTTCTATAAAAGTAATGTTGAGTGAATAATGCGAAAATTTGAAGTAGTCTCTCCTTTTGAACCAAGCGGTGATCAGGGACAGGCAATCGAAAAATTATCAGAAGGTTTTCTAAGAGGCGATAAGTTTCAGACATTAAAAGGTGTTACTGGTTCTGGTAAGACTTTTACAATGGCAAAAATTATTGAAAAAGTTCAACGTCCGACTTTAATCATTAGTCATAATAAAACTTTGTCTGCACAGCTTTTTCGAGAGTTCAAATCATTTTTTCCTAATAACGCTGTAGAATATTTTGTTTCTTATTATGATTATTATCAGCCGGAAGCATATGTAGCGGCCAGAGATTTGTATATAGAAAAAGACTGTTCAATTAATGATGAAATTGATCGTCTGCGACTTGCTGCAACTTACAGTTTAATGGAACGTCGTGATGTAATTGTTGTTGCAACTGTAAGCTGTATTTATGGTCTTGGTATGCCTGATTTGTATAAAGACATGCGTATTCATCTGGAAAAAGGGCAGACTTTAAATATTAAAAAATTTGCAGAACAGTTAATATCTTTGCAGTATTCCAGAAATGATGATGTTTTGGACAGAGGGAATTTCAGAATTAAGGGTGATGTAATTGAAGTTTTTCCTCCATATATGGAAACTGATGAAGCCTACAGAATTGAACTTGACTGGGAAGAAATTGTTAAAATCCGGCGCTTTAATGTATTAAACAGAAATGTTACCGGTGAACTTGATGAAACTGTTTTTTATCCTGCAAAACATTTCGTTGTTCCTCATGACCGTCTTGTTGAATCAACTGAAAAAATCAGACTTGAAATGGAAGAACGTGTTGAACAATTACGTGCAGCTGGAAAAATGCTTGAAGCGGAGCGTCTTAAAACAAGAACTACTTATGATATAGAAATGCTTAAAGAAATGGGAACCTGTCCTGGAATTGAAAATTATTCAGGTCCTATTTCCGGAAGAGCACATGGTGAACCTCCTGCAACGCTTTTGCATTATTTCCCGGATGATTTTTTATGCATGATTGATGAAGCACATGTTACAGTTCCGCAGATTGGTGCAATGTATGAAGGAGACAGAAGTCGTAAACAGAGTTTGATTGATTTTGGATTCCGTCTTCCTTCTGCACTTGATAATCGTCCGTTAAAAAAAGAAGAATTTGATAAAAAGATGAATCAAATCATATATGTAACTGCAACTCCTCGTCCGGATGAAATTAAACAGAGTTCTCAGGTCGTTGAACAGTTGATTCGTCCTACAGGTTTGCTTGATCCTGTTGTAGAAGTGCGTCCTAGTGAAGGACAGATGGAAGATATTTATAAAGAAGTAAGAGAAAGAATTGATAGAAATGAAAGAAGTCTGATTTTGACTCTTACTAAAAAAATGGCCGAAGATTTAACCGATTATCTTTTGGGATTAAATCTTAAGGTAAAATACATCCATTCAGAAATCGATACATTTGAACGTGTAGAAATATTAAAATCACTTAGAACTGGTGAAATTGATGTTTTGATTGGAATTAATCTTTTACGAGAAGGAATTGACTTGCCTGAAGTTTCGTTTATTGCAATTCTTGATGCAGATAAGATTGGATTTTTACGTTCAGAAACTTCTTTAATCCAGATAATCGGTCGTGCGGCTCGAAATGCGGACGGTAAAGTTGTAATGTATGCTGATCACAAAAGTGTTGCAATGGAAGCGGCATTAAAAGAAACAGCTCATCGTCGTGAAGTTCAGGAAGCCTATAATAAAGAACACGGAATTACGCCAAAAACAATTCGTAAGGCAATAGAAGATATTTTAGTTCACGAAAAACAGGATTCTCAGGATGAAGCTAAAATGGATCTTGAAGTTCTTAAAAAAGGCGTTAATCTGTTTAAGGCAGAAGACAGAAAGAAACTTATACGCCGTCTTACAAAAGAAATGGAAGATTGTGCAGAAAGAATGGAATATGAACAGGCTGCGGTATTCAGAGATCAGATAAAAGAATTACAGGAAACTTATGGTAAATAACTGTATAATAATTGACAATTTTACAGATTTTTACTATACTTTCAAAACTATCGTTTAATTTGTCAAATTGTTTTTTAAGTGAGGAAATAGAAAATGTCTAGAATGTGTGATGTTTGTGGAAAAGGCGTTATGTCAGGAAACAAAGTTAGTAAATCTTATAACCATACACGCAGAACATGGAGACCAAATCTTCATAGTGTAAAAGCTGCTCTTCCAAACGGAGAAGTTAGAACTCTTAAAGTTTGTTCAAATTGTTTAAGCGCAGGATTTATTGACAAAAAAGTTAAGACTCCAAAAGCTGAAGTTGCTCAGAACTAATTAATTTTTTACAATAAAAATTGCAATAGAAAATCCGCTTGTTATAAGGCGGATTTTTTGTTTTTAAAAAGAGACACAGAATGGGAAGGATAATGTCACACGGATTGAAGCCAGCGTAATCCTTGTGACAATTTTTAATCAAGATTTTAAATTTCACGCAGATATCGCCGATGGACGCAAATAAGAAGAAACAGGATAGGAAGGATGGGAAGGGAAGTGAGGATTTATAAAAAAATAATTGATTAAGAATTTTCTTTGAGTAAAATATCTATGAATGAAGAAACAATATTTTTATCGTGTTTAGAAAGTTTTTCTATTTTATCTGCAATTATTTTAATGTCTGTAGAATATTCTTTTGTATGAACTGTTGAATTTTGTCCAGTAACTAAATATTCTACTGTAACATTTAAAGCTTTTGCAATTTTTACAGCAATATCTGCTGCAGGTATAGATGAATTTTCTTTTAAATAATTACTTAAAGAACCTTGAGAAATACCTGATAAATTTGATAATTCTTTTGATGAGATACCTTTGTAATTTAGTTCATCTTTTAAATTGTTTTTGAAACTCATTTATATATTATTTTACGTAAATTTAATAAAAAAATATTGACTTTACGTAAATATAAGATATAATACTATTAATAGTTAATTTACGTTTTTGTAAGTTATGAATAAAAAGGAGGTAAAAAATGGAATTATTACAGAATAGTAATGATTTGGTATCTGATGAAGTTATTTCTGATGGATTTTTTATGGAAGTATCTGAATCAGAATTGAATGATGTTGTTGGTGGAAATTGTGGAAGTGGAGGATCTTATTGTCCATTTATTTGGCCATCATCTTTTGGAATGAGATATTAACTAATATAATTATTTAAAAGTTTAAGCGGATTTTTAATTTTTAAATTTCCAAAGCATTCAATAAGATGGTTAATTGTTTAAAATTATCTTATTGAATGTCTATATTAAATTTATAAAAAGTATATAATAAGTTTGTTTTTGAGTAAGTTTTTATATGTTTAAATGTTCAATATTATTATTAATTGTATAATATTTTATTTTTGTATAATGATTTATTTAAGGATTGAAAATGAAAAAATTATTTATTGTATATGTTTTTTTATTTATTTTCATTTGTGTATCTTGTAATAAGAATGAAAATAATAATGTGTTTTGTTCAGAACAAATTATAAAAACAGTAGGAAATATTGATATAATAGTCGATCCAAATGTAGAATTAATGATGATTGTTGCAAGATTAGCGGGAGTAACACCGTTTGCCAAAGGTATACAAGAACAGAATATATATTTAGATAATATAGATAATTATTTTGGTAAATATGATACAGAACCATTAATAGCTATGATAAGGAAAAGTGGTCTTTTTGCCCAAGATATTCCTGAATATGGTATGTATTTAAAAAATGATGATTCTTCATTAATTATGAATCCAAAAAAAAATAAAAAATTTATAATAACATCTGGACCTGCTGCACTTAATTTTTTTTATTATAAAGATTCAAATGTAGAAGAAATAAAAAACAAAGTAAGAGAATATGAATATAGAAGAAGCCCAATAAAAAAAAGAGACATTGGAAAAAAAATATATATTTATTCAGCTAAAGATGAAAAATCAATAGTAGGATATATTATAATATCAGAAGTATTAGAAGGAACAACAAAAGAAATAATAGAAAAAACCACAAACAATAATAAAGTAAAATATGATATAGCAAATTACTTTGGAATAGACAACGAAAAATGCTATGCCATGAAAATAGAAGAATTTATAGAATTTGAAAAATACATACAACTATATGATATAAAATTAGTAGATAAAAACTTTATCCCACCACAATACTACACATACATAAAAAATAAAGAACCAAACAATAAAACTGAAAAGCCAAATGAAATACCACCAAAAGATGAAAAAGATAAATTAAATGAAAATGCTTTATCTAG
>CALAUH010000085.1 GCA_937892225.1 uncultured Treponema sp. | reverse complement strand
ATATAATTATTATGGTGATTTATATGAAGTTAGACTATAAATTAAATGATATAGTAAATTTACATTTTGTAACGTACAGAAAAATTGACGGTGCAACAGAAATCTCAATTCCATCTGGTATTTCATTAAATGATCTTTGGAATGCATCATTTACACTTTCATTACAGACTAAATTCTAATTTAAATTAATATCGTTTAAAATAAAAAAAACAGTCCAATGGACTGTTTTTTTATTTTATAAATACATTATATATTATACTAATTTCTGTGCAATCATTGCTTCTGCAACTTTTACGAAGCCTACCTAAAATAGCAAATGCGTTAAAAAAAGGTGTCCATTGGACACCTTTTTAGCATTTACACCAAAACTGGTTCGACTCATTTATGAGTCGGCAATATGCAATATTGCTGGCTTCGGTTAATAAAACTTAACTTATACCAATCCCTGTGCAATCATTGCTTCTGCTACTTTTACGAAGCCAGCAATATTTGCACCGAGTACGTAGTTTACAACGTTTCCTTCTTTAGCACCAAAACGTACAGCTGTATTATAAGCATTTTCGTGAATGTTGATCATGATGCTGTGAAGTTTTTCATCAACTTCTTTTGCAGACCAAGAAAGTCTTTCTGAGTTCTGTGACATTTCCAAACCAGATGTTGCAACACCACCAGCGTTAGAAGCTTTTCCTGGAGCATACAAGATTTTTGCAGCCTGGAATGTGTTGATTGCATCAATGTTAGAAGGCATGTTAGCACCTTCAGCAACAAGTTTTACACCATTTGCTACGAGAGTTTTTGCATCTTCACCAAGAAGTTCGTTCTGAGTAGCACAAGGGAATGCACAGTCAACTTTAACTTCCCAAACTTTTTTGCCTTCAAAATATTTAGCTGATGGGAACTGTTTAGCATATTCAGAAATACGACCACGGCGAACATTTTTAAGTTCTTTTACCCAGTCGAGTTTTTCCTGTGTAATTCCATCTGGATCATAAATATATCCGTTTGAATCAGACATTGTAACTGGTTTTGCACCCATCTGAATCAATTTTTCTACAGCGAACTGAGCAACGTTTCCAGAACCAGAAACTGAACATACTTTACCTTTGAAGTTATCACCAACTTTAGCAAGCATTTCGTTTGCAAAGTAGATTAAACCATAACCAGTAGCTTCTGGGCGGATTAAAGAACCACCGAATGTAAGTCCTTTTCCTGTTAAAACTCCAGTAAATTCATCACGAATACGTTTGTACTGACCAAACATATAAGCAACTTCACGTCCACCAACACCTTTATCACCAGCTGGAACGTCTGTATCTGCACCAATGTGGCGCTGTAATTCAGTCATAAATGACTGACAGAATCTCATAACTTCATTGTCTGATTTTCCATGAGGATCAAAATCAGCACCACCTTTACCACCACCCATTGGAAGTGTTGTTAAAGAATTTTTTAATGTCTGTTCAAAACCAAGGAATTTTAAAACAGAAAGATTTACTTCTGGAGAAAAACGAATACCACCTTTATATGGACCAATAGCACTATTAAACTGAATACGATATCCACGATTTACATGATAAACACCTTTATCATCCATCCAAGGAACACGGAACATAATAACACGTTCTGGTTCTACTAATCTTTCCAAAATTGCATTTTTTTCAAGATTTGGCATTTGATCAACTACAGGATCAAGAGTTGTTAAAACTTCCTGAACTGCCTGTAAAAATTCTGGTTCATTAGCGTTCTTTTTCTGAACGTCTTCCCAAACTCTGTTTACGTAAGCGTTTTTCATTATATAACCTCTTAAATTATATATAAATTAAGATGACAAAAAAATTCATACATCTTTTATATAAATATCTATAAGAAAAATATATCACAAACAATGATACTATGAAAAGTGAATTTATGTATATTTATAAAATTTTATTAAAGAAATTAAGTAAAATTTAAAATAAAAAATGTAAAAAAAAACTGATGATTATAAATAATCATCAGTTTTACAATTATATTAGTGGCGGCGATTAGCCCCCTGTAGTAAATTACTCTTTAACACCACCGATAGTCATACCTACAACAAAGTATTTTTGTACGAATGGATATACTACCAAGATAGGTAATGTTGCAATTACAGTAATTGAAGCACGGATTGCAATTGGTGTTACAACTCCGGCAGCTCCACCAGAAGAAGCAGCTACTGCTTTAGATTGTGCATCTGCAGCAGAAGTACTTGAGTTCTGACTTGCCTGTAAATAAGACATCAAAACATATTGTAAAGAATGTAATTTCTTATTAGGTGAACAATACAAGTATGTATCAAACCAGCTGTTCCAAGCACCTACAGCTACGAACAAACAAGTCATGGCAATTGAAGGGATAATTAATGGTAAAACAATACTCATAAAAATCTTAAATTCATTTGCACCATCGATACGAGCTGATTCAACGAAACTGTTTGGTAAACCATTAATATATGTTCTTACCAAAATAAAGTTGAATACATCTACAAGGTTTGGAATGATATATACTGCATAGTTGTTTAACATACCAAGTTTTTTGATTAACAAATAACCTGGGATTAAACCAGCATTAACATACATAGAAATAACAATAATAATTGTTAATGGCTTCTTTAATACAAATTCTGGACGGCTTAATGAATAAGCTAACATGGCTGTACAGAAAACATTAATAATTGTCTGAATGATTGTACGTGTTACAGAAATTATAAATGCATTATAAATATCACTTGTAATAAACAAAGCTTTATAGTTCTGCCATGTAAACATACGTGGCCAGAATGTAATTCCACCGCGTACTGAGTCATAACCATCATTGAAAGAAAGAGCAATTGTATTCCAGAAAGGATAAACTGTTACAACAACAACAAAAATAAGTGTAATTGCAATAATTAAATCAAAAATTAAATTTGAAATTGTTGTACGTCTTTTTAAAGCGTAGTAATTATTTGAACTCATTATATCAACCTCTCTTCACCAGCTTTTTTAGCTAACCAGTTAGCAACAAGCAATAAAATGATATTAACTGCATTTTTGAAAATACCGGCAGCGGTTGCAAGACCGAAGTTAAACAATTTGAAACCCCATTTCAATACATAGATATCAATGTTTTCTGCAACATCAATAATCATACCGTTTTGTAACAAGTATGGCATTTCAAAGTTAGCATCAAGAATATGACCAGCAGACATAATCATCATTATAATGATAGTTGATTTAATTCCTGGTAAAGTAATATGCCAGATTTTTCTTAAACGACCACAACCATCAATCTGTGCTGCTTCATACAAACATGGATCAATAGCTGTCATGGCACCTAAGTAAACAATTGTATTCCAACCTACTTCCTTCCATACATAAGTCCAACCTATGATATTCCAGAAATATTTAGGAACTGCGAGCCAAGTAATTGGTTCTTTAATTATTTTAAGTCCTAATAAAATATTATTCAAAATTCCGTCTTCTACGGAAAGTACATTCGCAACTAAGCTTGTAACAATAATCCACGATAAGAAGTGTGGAAGATATGATACAGTCTGAACGAATCTTTTAATTCCAATATGTCGTACTTCGTTCAAGAATACGGCAAGAATAATAGCTGTAATATATCCTAAAACAGTACTTATGATACTCATTCCTACGGTATTTCTTAAAGAACGTAAGAATTCAGGATCTTTAAAAAGTTTAGCAAACCATTTCATACCAACAAATTTCTGGTTAAAAAGACTTAATGCTGGTTTATAGTCCTGGAAAGCCATTGCCCATCCAACGAGTGGAATATATCTAAATAAAATAATATAGAGAACAAATGGTAAAGACATTAAGATAAGAAGTTTTTGTTTTCCTAATAACTTCCATTTGTTTGTTCTATTTGCAAGTACAGTTACTTCGCCTGCACTTACACCTTTTTTAGTTTTCATAAAAAACACCTTAAATTAAGATATTAAAAAAAGTTCACAGAAAAATCTGTGAACTTTTTT
>CALAUH010000084.1 GCA_937892225.1 uncultured Treponema sp. | reverse complement strand
CTATCCAAAAGTCCTGATTTTACAACAGAACCGCCACCAAAATGAAGCAAAACCTTACTTCCGCCAAATTCTTTTACAAGCGCTCCTGCCTGTTTTTCTGTATCCTTTCCAAAAACAAATTTTGTACAACCATAAAATGTAAAATTATTCATAAATATTTCCTCATATTTTTTAGATATATAGTAAATATAAGTTAATATATAGAAAAAATATAATAATAATCTATAAAAAAATTGTACAAATAGATTAGGGGAAGGGAGAAAAAAATTTTTTTATACTCATTTGACAGTGTTTTTTTTCTTATGATACAATAGATTTCATATCAATTTTATATTTTTGAGGTATATTTATGAAAAAAATTATTATTGCTATTTGTTGTTTATTGTTTTCATCAATGGTATTTGCAGAAGAAGTAAAAATGAATAATTCCTTTTCTTATGTTTTTGGTAACTTTATAAATATAGATGGACCTGAAAAAACAACTTTTACTTGTAATGGTATTAATGTTGTTTTAAGTCCATATTTTAATGATAACTGGGGATTATTACTTGATGGAAGTTTTAATCTTCCTTTTATGGTAACAGATAAAATTGGCAGCACAACTACAGTTCTTAAAAATAATGATTTTGGTTTTTCACTTTTGTTATCTTTTATAGTTGCTCCATCATATAGATATTATTTTAGTGATAATTTCTGTGTTTATGGTTCATTAGGAGCTCATTTTGCACAGTTGGTTTATCATCCAAAAGATGTGACATTAATGCGTTTTTCTTTAGGACTTGGTGGAGATGCCGGAGTAAGATATTTCTTGAGTGATAATTTCTTTCTTACAGGTGGATGTATTTATTCTTATGATTTTTATTCTTTTGGTGAACGTAACCTTGCAGGGTTGGGAACAGAAAAAATTTCAGAACCATGTAATTTTCTTTCGTACAGACCATATATTGGAATAGGATTTATTAAATAATCTGATAAAAAATGAATAAAACTTTTGATACGCTTTTTTTTACTCTAAGTATGCTTGATTTATAAGTAGAGAAATTATATTTATAAGAACTTGCTTATTAATTATTTAGAATCTTATTATGGTTATTTTTGCGTGCTGTTATTATATTACTTAAAAAAGTAACAGGAGTAAAAGTAATGAAAAAATTAACTAAAAGTAAATTTATTTTTTTATTAACAATGGTTGTTGGTTTTACAGCATGTAAAAATAATGTTGTAAATATCGAAAAAAAAGATTCAAAAAAAGAGAATCAGGTACATGAAGTAGTTATCGGAGATGAATTAATTTATGGAAACAGTTTTTCATTTCAAGATATCTATGATGAAGCTTTAGAAAAGTTTCAAGATGCTTCCAGACAAGTTGCTGCAAGAAGTGCAAATGAAGATATTCTTTTAAGTTTTTCAGATTCAGATTTTGAGCAAATGGTATATTTTTCAGTATTACCTACAAATATTGAGTCTGTAAAAGAAGTTAATTCAATAATGGGATATTTAAATCCTGTAGAATTAGATAAAGAAATTATTCAAGCATGTGATGCGGAAAAAATGATTTTTAAATCTGATGTATTTGTTACTGATGAAATCAAGCCTGAAGAGATTGTAAATTTTGATGTTAAATATTATTACATTTTATTAAAAGAACAAGCTGACAGTATTGCAAGTAAATTAGAAGGGTATAATGTAATAGAAGAATTTGAAATGTTAACACAAGAAACAATTCAAAAAATTCAAACTCTTTATGGAGATAATCTTACTTTAACTGATTCAGATAATTCTAGAGGAGTTTTTACTAATATTGCTAATGCGATAAAAAAAGCTGTAAAGGCAGTTGTTGATTTTGCAGTAAAAAGTTATGAAATAAAGGGTGAAGTAACTTATGATGTTACAATATCTAAAAAAACTGAAGAATCAAAGGAACTTGAAGAAATAACAAAACATTTTCCTGCATATGGAATAAAAGTTTCAAATATATGTTTAGGTTGTAATGAATGTAATACAAATGTTTCTGGAAAATTTTCTTTAGGTTCAAGAACTGATTCTGGTGGTTTGTGTTCAATTTGGTTAAATTATGAAAATGAAGCATGTAGATTATCGAACTTTTTTGGACTAACTGCCGCAACGTTAATTACAACAGACTGGCCTTCTAAATTAACTGACCTTAAAATTACGGGAAAAACTGATTATGCTAATGCTAAAATGGCAGTATGTAATGATTTATTAGTTCGTTATAAAGATGAAATAACAAGACATTCATTTATTCCACAAGCAGAAATATGGACAACAGAATTGGGAAGTGGAACATCATCAGCGCCATGTTTTAATTTAATAGGTGTTGAATTATTACCAGATATGATAATAACAAATTTGTCAGTAAAAAATACTGATGCATTGGAAATCTTACATCATGAATATACTCATTTTTTGCATTGTGTATATGCAAATAATAAAAATTTATTTTGGAATAATGTTGTTGCTTCAGAAATAGGAATTGAGATTGGAAGTATAATATCAACATCACTTATACATACATTTACGATGATTGAAAATCATTTTCTTAGTGAAAAGGATGAAATAGAATATATAAATGGAGTTACTTGTTATGATTTTGAAAATCCATATATATGTTTTGCTGAAAATTTAGCTGATTGGTATTCACTTGTAGGTTTCTATGGAATAAGTAATGTAGGAAAAGAAGAAAAACCTAATATGGGTTATGGTAATAAGTATAATGAAGATGTTGTATATGATAATGAATATTTGTTTGTAGAATTAATATTAAAAATTAATAAATATCCATCAGATATAGAAAATCAAAAATTGGCATTTAAATTTTTAGAAATTGTTGATGATTATAATGTTACTACATTTGATGAATTTTATCAGGCTTTAATAAAAGAGTTTCCTGACAAAATAGCTGATATAAATAGTGTTTTTAATACTTATTATAATCAGTATGGAACAAAAAAAGGAAATGTTATACTATATAAATAGGAGTAAAAAAATGAAATTAAAAAATATTTTATTAATGTTATTGTTATGTATATTGTTTATAGGATGTGGGTATGTTCCTATAGACTTAAGTGGAATTCACTGGGAAATGGATAAAAAACCAGATCATATTTTTAAAACTGGTGAAGAAATTAATATACGTATATATGGTGAATTCTTAAAAGAAGATTATATTACAGGTGGTTTTTCTTCTATTAATGTAATTAAGAATGTTGAAAATAATGATGTTGTTTTTGAATTATTAAAAATAGATAATGAAGATGTAGATACAGAAAGTAAAGTCTATAATGATTATTTAAGAAATCGTAAAACTGATTATAAATATTCCATAAAGCCAAAAGAGAATGAAGACTATGTTAAAGATTTTGATAATATAGTAACTATATCTATATCTGAACCTGGCGATTATGTATTATCAGGAATATGTAAAGTATCATCTAAAACAAAAAGGAATAGTCATATATCAATAGATATTCCATTTACAATTACAGAGTAATTTAAGATAAATATTTTAATAATACGGTAATGACTAAAATGTTGTTACCGTATTTTTTTTTCTTAAAAAATAACTAAGGTTATTTACCTATTATCTGTGTACAAAAATAAAAAAAATGTATATTATATAGACACTAATCATAAAAATTAAGAATAAAAAAGTGGAGACGGCTTATGGCAGATGCTTTGAATAATCAGAACATTAGTATAACTGTAAACAGAATTCCCGCTATTAGAACTGGTGCAATTTTGCATGTATCTGGTATTATTGATACATATAATTCAACTTTTTTTCAGACTCAGGTCTTACGTTTAATTGAATTAAATTATATTCATCTCGTTTTTGATTGTTCTAATCTTACTTATATTTCTTCTACAGGTATTGGTTCTTTTACTTTATTTTTAAGAACTATTAAAGAAAAAGGCGGTAAGTTTGTAATAGTTGGACTTCAGTCAAAAGTATATGATGTTTTTGAATTACTTGGTTTTAATGGTTTATTCTTTTTCTACAATACAATAGAAGATGGTATTAAAGCTCTTACAGCTAAAAGTGTAAATACTGTTAATACTACAGAATTATTTCCAAAACTTATTTCATGTAAAATCTGTAATAAAAGATTAAGAGTGTTAAAACCTGGAAAATATCGTTGTCCTGTTTGTAAAGGCATACTTGCTGTTTAATTTTCTGATTGTAACAAATCTTTAAATATGATATTTTATAAGTACAAATCCCACATTTAAAGAGGTCTAATATGCCTTACACAGAGCCAACAAGTCTAGCGATTGTTGCGTGTCCTGGTGGCGAAGCTTTCGCCAATGAAGTCATAACGCACCTTAAACATATGTACAAGCATCGCTTTACTTTGAAAAACGATGTTGTGTCTAAGCGTTATGAGCTGACTAAAGAAGAGCTTGTGCGAAGAATTAATTTGCAGAATGATTTGCAAACTAGTGATCTTTGTATAAGAGGTGCTACTGAAAAATATAGACAGCCTGTATTTAAAGTAAATACAAGGTTTTCTTATTTTGCCAATGGAGAAGTAAAAACTGAACTTTTAGACACAGTTCGTGGAAAAGATGTTTTTATTTTTCAAGATGTAGAAAATCATGAAATTTTAAACTTGAACAACGGTGCTAACAAAGTAAAGATGTCTGTTAACGATCATGTTATGTCTTTGCTTGTTACAATTGATGCAGTTCGTATTGCAGGTGCTGAAAAAATCACTCTTGTTGTTCCAGCTTATCCTTATGCAAGACAGCATAAACGTAAAGGTCGAGAAGGTTTAACAGCAAGCCTTTTGGGTCATATTTACGAAATGCAGGGTGTAGACCGTATTATTACTTTGGATTTACATTCAAGAGAAATTGTTAATGCATTTTCTAGTGCTAATCTTGATAATTTACATGCAAGTTATCAGGTAATAAGAGAGCTTAGTAAAATTGTAGATCTTACTGGTAAAACAGAAGATTTAGTTGTTGTAGCTCCAGATACTGGTGCAATTGATCGTAATAAGTTCTATGCATCGGGATTAAAATTACCACTTGCTTTAATTTATAAAGAGCGTGATTACTCAATTGTAACTCAAGATGCTCATTCAACAAATATCAAATCTGTAAAACTTCTCGGTGATGTTAAAGGTAAAGTTGCTTTTATGGCTGATGATATGCTTGGTACAGGTGGAACTTTGTTAAAAGCCATGCAGTTCTTAAAAGAGCAGGGGGCTACAAAGGTTATTTGTGCTATATCACTTCCTTTCTTTACTGGAAATGCTATTAAAGATTTTGATGAAGCTTATGAACAGGGCTTATTCTATAGAATTATTGGTACAAATGCTGTTTATCACGAAGAATTACTTAATCGTGAATGGTATATTAGTACTGATGTAAGCGGTTTGTTTGCAAACGTAATTACTCGTATTCATTATAATCAGTCAGTTGGAGAACTTTTAGACAATCGTTCAATTATTGAAAAAGTTGTTAAACAGACATCTCCATCAGCTAATACAGAAGTTGAAGAAGAAAAAAAGGAAAACAATTAAGTTCATATGAGTGAATGTGTACTCAGTGTGGACATCGGGACGACTTCGCTAAAAGCCGGTTTTATAACTGCTCGCGGCAAAGTCGTTTCTTTTTGTTCAGAACCTTTTTCAAATTCAGATATACATTTTGTTTCTCAAGAATGGATTTTATCATTAAAAAAAGCTGTAGAAAAATTAAAGACACAGAATTCTGATGTAGTTGTAAAAGCTGTTTCTGTTTCCGGCAATGGTCCGACTTTGGTTAGTGATAATGGATTTACTTTAAGCTGGAATGAAGATTTTTCTGCTGAGTCGCTTTTAGAAAATTCAGGCATACAGAAAGAATTCTTAAAATCAATTTTTTTACCTCGTATTTTACTTTTTAAAAATCTCTTTCATAATGAATATGTAAAATCACAGAAAATTTATTCAGGCCCTGAGTATTTGATTTATAAACTTACTGGTAATTCTGTTACGATTTTACCGGAAAAAAGATATATCACTGCTTATTGGGATGCTGAATCTCTTAAAAAATTAAATATTCCTTTAGATAAACTGCCTTCTTTTGTAAAACTTGGGAAAAACTGCGGATTGTTATCATCATCATATGCTGGAGAATTTGGTTTACCGGAAGTTCCTGTTTTTGGTGTTGGCCCTGATTTTATTGCAGGATTAATTGGAACTGGAACTGTAGAAAAAGGCAGATTGTGTGATAGAAGCGGTTCATCAGAAGGAATTAATTTTTGTGTAAATAGAGAAATTTATTATCAGGGTTGTAGGACTTTACCTGGAATTAAAGAAAATTTGTGGAATATTTCAATTTTAATTCCAGACAGTTCTTCGTTACCGGAAGATGAACGTCTTTTGAAAGTTCAAAATGCAGTTCAAACGTTGAAATTACTTGCAGAAAAACATCATATAGATTTTCCATCACAAATGAAAGTAACTGGCGGTCAGGCAAAAGATGCTGTTTATTTTGAAAAGAAAAAACAATGTTTAAAAAAATTAGGTCTTGATTTAGTTTTAGAAGATTGTATTGATGCTGAACTTTTAGGTGATGCAAAAATAGCTTGGGAAAAAATAGAAAATGCAGATTTATAAAATTCCGTCGGAAATTAAAACTATCATTTTTGATATTGATTCAACTTTGTATACAAATTCGGCTTATGCTTTTGAACAGGTTGACTGTCAGGTAAGAGAGTATGCAAGAGTAAATGGAATGACTGTTGAACAGGCACGAAAAAAAGTTGCTGATTATCGTAAACAATTTGCAAAAGAAAATGATGGTAAAAAAGTCAGTCTTGGAAATACATTACTGGCTTTTGGTGTTCCTATAAAAACCAGTGTTGAATGGCGAAAAACTTTGATGGAACCTGCAGATTTTCTTTCTCGTGATGAAAAACTGATTGAAAAATTAAGTCAGCTTGAAAAAAAATATAATTTAATTTGTGTAACAAATAATCCTGTTTTTACTGCAAGAAAGACTCTTGAAGCAATAGGCATATCTGAATTTTTTAAAGATATTGTCGGACTTGATACTTGTTTAAAATCAAAACCGGCTGTGGAACCTTTTATGAAAGCCTGTGAAATTACAAATACAAAACCTGAAAATTGTCTTTCTGTAGGCGACCGTTTTGATATGGATATTTCTTTGCCACTTGAACTTGGAATGGGTGGAATTTTAGTAAACGGAGTTGAAGATGTTTATAATTTATTATAAATATGATAATATCTAAAATGATGACAATAAAACAGTTTGATTCAAAAATTGAATTTAGTAATAACGGCGAACTTTCTCTTTTCTTTATTGGTACTGGAAATGCATTTGAAAAACAGTTTTTTCAGACTAATTTTTTAATTGTAAAAGGAAAAGATAATCTGCTTGTTGATTGCGGTAATATGTTTTCGTATGCATTCGAAAAAGTTTTTAATTCAAAAATATCGGAAATAAAAAATCTTTTAATAACTCACGCTCATTCAGATCATATTGGTGGATTGGAAGAACTTGCTTTTAAAAATTATTTTGGATTAAAGAGAAAATTAAATATAATTATTACAAATGCTTTTAAGAAAATACTCTGGAACGATTCATTAAAAGGTGGATGTCATTATTGTGAAAAAGGTGTTATGTCTTTTGATGATTATTTTAATCAGATAAAACCTGTTAAAATCCAGAAAAAGCCTTTTGAAATGTATGAAATAAATTTTGGTTCAATCAATATTAAATTATTTAGAACTAAGCATGTTGTAACTAATGAAAAGTCTTTTTGTAAATCACAATTATCTTATGGACTTATTATTGATGATAAAATTCTTTTTACAGGTGACAGTAAGTTCTGGAAAGAACAGATTGAATTTTTAGATAAAAAATATAATTTTGAAGTAATTATTCATGACTGTGATGTAAAAGGTTATGCCAGCGGTGTTCATGCATCGTATAATCAGTTAAAAAATTTTTCTACCGATATTAAAAAAAGATTGTATTTGTGTCATTATGATAAACATATTGATAATGTAACTCCAGAATCCGATGGTTTTGCAGGAGTTATACAGCCAGGGGTTTATTATATAATGTAAAATTTTGACCCAGTAGCTCAGCTGGATAGAGCATCCGGGCTGTAAGTAAATGCTAAAAAATTGCTCCAGGTGTTCGCAATTTTTTTTAACGCATTTGCTATTGTATAACCTAATTGGAAGGTCGTGCGTTTCCGAACGCACTCTTTATATATATTTTGTTTGACCCAGTAGCTCAGCTGGATAGAGCATCCGGGCTGTAAGTAAATGCTAAAA
>CALAUH010000083.1 GCA_937892225.1 uncultured Treponema sp. | reverse complement strand
TAACATTTTACGATAAGACGATCTGGGTTTGAACCGTATGGAACTTCTTTTACAACTTTAAGAGCTTTGTCTGTTCCTTCACCGTTGAAGTAATCAAACTGTGTCTGAACATATGTAAATCCATTGATACGAGAAATAATCTGAGCAGCATCTTTTCCAAGACCGTTCAAAATAACGCGGAGCTTGTTCTTGCGAACTTTGTTAGCGTTAGCAGCGATTTTAATAGCACCTTCAGCTGCGGCGAAAGATTCGTGACCAGCTAAGAATGCAAAACACTGTGTTTCTTCAGAAAGAAGACGAGCACCTAAGTTACCGTGTCCGAGACCTACTTTACGATCATCAGCTACAGAACCTGGGAGACAGAATGCCTGAAGTCCTTTACCAATGTTAGCAGCAGCTGTAGAACCAGTTTTGTCACCAGTTTTTTCAGCTTCTTTAATAGCAATTGCAGAACCTAATACATAAGCCCATTTTGCATCTTCAAAACAAATCTGCTGTGTTTCCTGACAGATTGTATATGGATCAAAACCGCGATCCTGGCAGAGTTTACGAGCAGCCTGTAATCCAGCTTCTCCTTCTGCAAATCCGTATTCCTTTAATGCTTTGTTTACCTGTGGAATACGACCTGTAAAATCTTCAAATAATGCCATAATCTATTCCTCCAGTTTACTCTTTACGTGGGTCGATGAATTTAACAGCGCCCTGATCTTCAGTTACACGACCATAGTGTGTTTTAGCTCCTTTAAGAGCTTCATCAGCTGATTTTCCAGCTTTAATTGCATCCATGAACTTACCAAAGTTAATACAGTTGTAACCAATAATGTTACCATCTTTATCAACAGCACAGTTTTCTACATAACCTTCTGTCATTTCGAGGTAACGTGGACCCTTTGCCTTTGTTGCGTACATTGTACCAACCTGTGAGCGAAGAGATTTTCCGAGGTCTTCCAAACCTGCCCCTACTTTCAAACCGTCTTTTGAATAAGCAGACTGTGTACGACCGTAAACAATCTGTAAGAAAAGTTCGCGCATAGCTGTGTTGATAGCATCACAAACTAAGTCTGTGTTTAATGCTTCGAGCAATGTTTTTCCAATGAGGATTTCAGAAGCCATAGCTGCTGAGTGTGTCATACCAGAACAACCAATTGTTTCAACAAGAGCTTCTTCAATGATACCGTTTTTAACGTTCAAAGAAAGTTTACAAGTTCCCTGCTGTGGTGCACACCAACCGATTCCGTGAGAGAAACCAGAAACATCTTCAATCTTTTTTACCTGTACCCATTCTCCCTCTTCTGGGATTGGTGCAGGACCATGATATGCGCCTTTTGCAAGAGGGCACATCTTTTCGACTTCTGCTGTATAAGTCATTTTATGCTCCTAAAAATAATTTAAAATATAATTGCTATATTCTACCATATATACATATTCTTTATCAATTATGTTTATTAATTAATTTAAGGAGTATTTAAAAATGATTAAAAACTATATGCAACACCTAATTTTACTAAGCCTGTCGTTCCGAAACTGATTTCACCAAATATATTAAAATGCTTGAATCTTGTTTTAACTCCATTACAAAAATCTAAATATGGCACGTGTGCTTTTGAAAAATATGCAATTCCCAAACTTAGAGAAAAATAAGATACAAGAATGTCGACAGGTGTAGGATCAAAATATTTAGTATACTTAATCTGAACACTTGGTACTAAACTATCAATTATATATTCAAATGTTGTCATAATTCCTAATGAATTATAATTATCTAAATAATAATTATAACCTGCAGTTAAAGGACCAAAATAATTTTCTGGGAAAATTGCTCCGAATATCTTAAAAATTGAAAAAAAAGAAATTGTTCCACATAATATTGATGGTACACCATAAGTTACATAGAATTCATTTTTATTGTATTCATAATCTAAATTACGTGAATTCATTAATTCGATTCCAGCTTTGAATCTTTTCGTCTGTGTTTTATCTACTTCCTGTGAATACATAGAAGTAAACAATAAGGATACCAATCCTAATGATAAAATAAATTTTTTCATAATACTCTCCAAACTTTATAATTATATTTTAAATCATAACATAAATAAAAAAACATTCAAAGTCTTTTTACAGATTCTGAATGTTTTCTTATTTTTAAAAAGAATGTTGAATATTATTTAAAATTTTAAATCAAATCCTAATTTTATTATTCCTGTTGAAACTAAAGATGTTTCCAAGAAAATATCAAAATCATCATAATATAGTTTTAAACCTAAAGGAATTAAATCAAACATAAATGAAAAATTCATTGTATCAAAAAAGACACCGGCACTTAATGCATGATAAAATTTAAAATGATCAAAACCATATTGTGCAGTTCCTTTTACCTGTATCGTCGTAGATGGAATAACATCAAATAATCTTTCTAATGTACAAACACCGCCTACAGCCAAGTTTTCATTAAAATAATAATCATAACCTACATTAATTACGCCAAATGAATCTTGTATTTCTGCTTGTCCAAATGAAAACATACCTACAAATAAAGAACCTAGTAATCCCATAAAAGAAGGTAATCCATATGATGCATAAATTACATTATGATTAAAATCTGTTGTTTGAGATGGGACAGAACTTTCTTCCTGTACAGATGCAACATCTGGAACTTCCTGAGAGAATACAGATGTAAATAACAATGATAAAAGCCCTAAAGATAAAATAAATTTCTTCATAATAAACCTCCAAAAAGTGTGTTACTATGAATATAATAACATAAAAAGAAATTTTCACAACTAAAAAATTATAAAAAAAGGTGATACAATTCGTATCACCTTTTACATTAAATCATACAAAAAAACGATACTATTTGAATCATTCTTCTGTATTATAAATTATTTTTTAAACAAAGTTATTTACTCAGTTGGTCTCTTTTTAAGATTTTTACTTTCCTTAACAGCCTGGCCTTCGCCTACTTTCTGTTCCATCAAAGCACGTGCTTTAAGTGGTAAGCCGAATAATGTAATAAATCCCTGAGCATCTTTGTGGTTGTATAATTCACCAGTTGTGAAAGAAGCCAAAGATTCATTGTACAAGCTGTATTTAGAACCAGAACCTGCAGCACGGATGCTACCCTTAATCAATTTAACTTTTGCCCATCCAGTTACAGTTTCTTCTGTTTTATCCATAAATGCCATACAAGCATCCATTAATGTTGTAAACCATTTTCCATCATAAATTAATTCACCCATGCGAATAGAAACCTGCTGTTTGTAGTGATATGTTTCTCTATCCAAACAGATATGATCCATCATTCTGTGAGCAAAATAAAGAATTGCTCCACCTGGAGTTTCATAAACACCACGAGATTTCATACCAACGCAGCGGTTTTCACAGATATCAACAAGACCAACACCGTTTCTTCCACCGATTACGTTCAATTCGTTCAAAAGGTCCAAAGCATTCATCTTCTTTCCGTTCAAACCAACTGGAATACCCTTTTCAAAGTCGATTGTTACATATTCGCCTTCTTCTGGAGCTTCTTCTGGAACGCAAGTGTTTTTAAGCATGTGTTTATAATTTGGTTCGTTTTCTGTTTTTTCAAGTTCAAGACCTTCGTGGCTAAGGTGCCAGATATTTTCATCACGAGAATATGACTGATCTTTTTTCATTGGAACTTCAAGTCCGCGGTCTTCAAGGAACTTAATTTCTGCTTCACGGCTGTCCATGTTCCATTTATCATCACGCCATGCAGCAATTACCTGTAAATCTGGAGCAAAAGCTTTAATTGCAAGTTCAAAACGAACCTGGTCATTTCCTTTACCAGTTGCACCGTGACAAATTGCAACAGCTTTTTCCTGACGTGCATATTCAACTAAAATTTTACCAATTAATGGACGAGCTGTAGAAGTACCCAAAAGATATTCATCTTCATAAACTGCATTTGCTTTAAGAGCCGGCCAGATGTATTCTTCAATATATTCCTGACGAGCATCTACAACGTAACAAGCAGCAGCACCAGTTTTAAGTGCACGTTCCTTAATTGCAGCCCAGTCATCACCCTGTCCTACGTCAATACAAACTGCAATTACATCATAATTATAATTTTCTTTAAGCCATGGAATAATAACAGTAGTATCCAATCCACCAGAATAAGCTAAAATTACTTTATCTTTTGCCATATAATCCTCCAGGTGATTTCAACAAACTCAATCACCACAAATTGCATAAATATACAAAAAATATACAACTTTTTGCATATTATTGCAATAACCTTCTTTTTTTATTTAATGTTTTCATTTTGATTCGATTATTATTTATAAAAACACTTTTAATTTTAAACGTTTTACTATAAAATAAATTTGATATTTATAGGAGAAGATAATGAATGCTAAATATTTAATTATTTACAACCCTTTTGCAGGAAATAAAACTGCAAAAAAAGAAGTCTATCAGTTAGATCAAATTTTAAAAGATGACTATCTTACTTACATCGAAATGACACCAGATTTTGACTATGGAAAATTCATTCATGAAGCAAAATATGATGAATCAATCGTTGTTTGCGGGGGAGACGGCACATTAAACAAATTAATTAATTCTATAGATAAAAGTGATATTTCAAAACCTATTTATTATTATCCACTTGGAAGTGGAAACGATTTTAACAGAGATGTTTTTGGCAATGAACATAAACATTTGTTAAGAATCAACGATTACATTACAAATTTACCAACTGTAGCAGTAAAAGGAATCCATCAGAAATTTTTAAATGGAATTGGATTCGGTATTGACGGTTATTGCTGTGCTGTCGGTGATTTACAAAGACAAAAATCTACAAAACCTATTAATTACACAGCAATTGCAATCAAAGGAATGTTATTAAAATACAAACCAACAACTGCTACAATTACAGTAGATGGTGAAGTTCATAAGTTTAAAAATGCATGGCTTGCTTCTACAATGAAAGGTCGTTTTTATGGCGGCGGTATGATGGCTGTCCCAACTCAAGATAGAAAAAATCCAGAAAATAAAGTTTCAATTTATGTATTCTCAGGGAAAAATAGAATTAAATCCCTTTTGCAATTCTCAAAAGTATTTACAGGCGAACATGTAAAGTATACTAATAATGTTTTTACATTCACTGGAAAAAATATTATTGTTGAATTCGATAAATCAAGACCTTTACAGATAGACGGTGAAACAGTTCACGACGTAATAAGTTATTCTGTTCAGGTATAACAAAACTAAAACTGATTGATGAATTAATTTTCATTAATCAGTTTTTTTATATTTCTTTTATAACTTCTACAAAATTTTTTGAATCAATTCTGTAATTTTTAATTTCATCATCATTAATTATTTTAAGTATAAAACCATTTTCAACTGGCTCTAAAGACCAGACTATATTTTTCCCTTCCGACTTTTTTTTCATCATTGCTTTTATCATCTGAGATGTTATCTGCTGCTGTCTGTTCATTACAAGAGATTTCTTCTTCTTTTCAGATAACTCTTTTAAATAACCATCTTTTTCTTTAATAAAAGCTTTTAATTCTAAGAAAGGTGAATTAATAAATTTTGCATCTGCAACTTTTACATATTCAGAATCACTTTTCTGCATTAAGCTGAATTTTATTAAAGACTGAATATACATTCTGATTTTAATTTCACTTGTATAATCAAATTCAAATATTATATATGAGGCTTCTTTTGTAATTTTTGCATTTTGCAAGGAATTTTCTTTAATAAATCTATTTATTTCTTCTTCAGCATCTTGTATATACAAAGCTTTTGCATCATGTCTGTTCATATTTTCATGAACCAGATGCATTACTTTTTCTTTCCAAAATGCACTTTCTATATCTTCAGAGTTATACATAAAACTTCCTTTATTCTAATACAGGTAAATAAGTTACAGAACTGTTTTGCAGCTGTTTTATCCAGTCACTATTTTTAATAAAATTTTTTCTTGAATTCAAAATCCATAAAATATCTTTTTTAATTCCAGTTACATTTGGAATATTACCTTCACCATCGGTAAAAATAATCATACCGCTATAAAATGATGAATTCTGTATAAAATAATCAACAGGCGGTTGAAAATTAGTTCCTCCCCTCCCTTTGATTTTATTTATATCAATTTTTTTATCAAAAGCAATCGGTGTTGTATTTTTTAAATTTACATCAAAAAATAAAACTTCAATTTTATCAATTATTTTTAAGAAGAAAATATTTTTTATCGCCTTACAAAAATTATTAAAACTTACATCAGAAATTGAACCGCTTACATCAACTGCAATCAAAAGATTTGCTTTTCTTTCATAACGGCTCCCCATTACTTTAAAACCATAACGTCTGCTTGGTTTCATTCTAGTAAGGCTTCTTTTTGAACTGATAATATTCTGTCTGAATTTTGAAAGAGCTCTTCTATAATCAAAAGAAATGTCCTGTACATTCTGAACATATCTTTCAAGATTACCTTCTTCCTGATTTTCTTCATCAATATTTGTTGATTTTTGAATCTGTTCTTTTACTAAATCCTGTGCTTCCTGATTTTCTTCCCAAAGTTCACTTGCTTCTTCCATTGCAAGATTTAATTTTTCTTGATCAGCAGAACCTGCATTTTCACTTCCGGCAATTGCAGTCTCACTTATTAAAAAATAAAGTTTTTTATACCATTGTTCATAAGTTAAATCATCTAAAGTTTCCAGTGCACCTGTTGTTTTATTTATCTGAAGATTTCTTTGAAAAAATTTCAATTCATCAGAATTTTCCCATTTAATTCCAAGAGGATGAGTAAGCATTCCAAAACGAACTGCTTGATTTTTTAGATAATCAACACCTGCAAGACAAACATCCGTATTATCATTATTTATAAATTCCGAAGAAATATTTGTTTTATAAAATTGATTGATTGTAACATCACTTGCTAATAATAAAATCTGTTTTTTTGAATTATAAAATTGCCTTGAATAAGGATGACCAAGCAATATTCTATACACTTCTATTTTTAGATAGTCTTCTAATTGGCGTTCAGATAATTTTTGAGTCAATAACGGCGAATATTCAATTCTTAATTTTCCTGTTCTAAAAGGAATCGTTAATGAATCATTTTGAATTAAACTGTGTGTACAAAAAACAGAAAATAAAAAAGGATTTGAATAAAACCAAGATTTAGAGATTTTCTTTATTTTTTCTTCTATTTCTTTATTCATTTTCAACCTTAAAAAGATTTAATCTTAATGCATTCATTACAACACAAAAACTAGAAAGACTCATTGCAAGTGCTGCAAAAACAGGAGTTAATTCTAAACCAATAAAATGAAAAACGCCAGCAGCAATAGGAATTAATATTGAATTATAAAAAAATGCCCAGAATAAATTCTGCTTTATATTTCTTAAAGTTGCCCGACTTAATTTTATTGCTACTGGAATTTTTAAAAGATTTTCATCAACTAAAACAATATCAGATGCGTCTATTGCAACATCAGTTCCCTTACCGATTGAAATACCAATATCTGCAGTTACCAAAGACGGTGCATCATTTATACCGTCTCCAATCATTGCAATTTTTTCGTTTTGTTTTATCTGTTTTATAATTTTTGCTTTTCCATCCGGTAATAATTCTGAATATACATTTTCTATTCCAACCTGTGATGCAATTTTTTGTGCAGTATTTTTATTATCCCCGGTAAGCATATAAAGATTAATATTCATCTTTTTTAATTCATTTACACAAGCAATACTTTCTGATTTTATAACATCCTGAATTGCAAAAATTCCTTCTAACTTACAGTCTTTTTCATCTCTTGAAGCAAAAATTAAAACTGTTGAACCTTCTTTAGAAAAATTATCAATTGTTTTAATCAATTCATTACCGTTATTTGAATACATAAAAAGTTCAGGACATTTTTCTTTCAAGTACAAAATATTGCCGCCAAAATAAAAAACATCCTCTTTTTTTGCACATACCCCCTTACCGCTTTCGGTTTTAAAATCTGTGTATTCATCAGCAGTTAATCCATTTTTTTCAGCTTCTTTTACAATTGCTTTTGCTAAAGGATGTTCACTTTTTATTTCAAGATTAAATGCAGCCTGTAAAGCCCTGTTTTTATTATCAGAATAAATATTAACAACCTGACAATCACCTTTTGTAATTGTACCGGTTTTATCAAAAGCTACAGACTGTATTTTTCCGACATTTTCAAGACTCTGCGAATTTTTAAACAATATTCCAATTTTAGCACCTACTCCATTGGCAACCATAATCGCAACCGGAGTAGCTAAACCTAACGCACAAGGACAACTTACTACAAGAACACTGATTGCTCTTGAAATTGAATATGCAAAATTTTTAGTGATTATAATCCATATTGTAAATGTTAAAATCGAAATACCAATAACCGCTGGAATAAAAAAGGCAGAAACTTTATCGGCAATTTTTGCAATCGGAGCTTTTGTTGCAGTAGATTCTTTTACCAGCTGAATTATTTTAGAAAATGTAGTTTCAACTCCAATTTTCGTAGCTTTACATTTTATATTTCCCGAAAGATTAATTGTTGCAGCAAAAACAGAATCATCTGTTGTTTTATCTTTTGGAACTGATTCACCAGTTAAAGCAGATTCATTTATTGTAGTATCTCCCTGAATGATAATTCCATCTACAGGAATCTGTTCACCTGGACGAACGACAAAAACATCACCGATTTTAATATCATCAATTTGAACTGTTACTTCTTTTCCATCCTTTATAATTACTGCATTTTTCGGTGACATTTTTACGAGACTTTTTAATGCATCTGTTGTTTTTCCTTTGGAAATTGATTCAAGAAATTTACCGATTGTTATTAAAGTTACAATCATTGCAGAGCTTTCAAAATATAAAACCTGTGCATTTTTTGTAAATAATAAAACACAACTGTATATAAAAGAGATTCCTGAACCAAGTGAAACTAAAGTATCCATATTTGGATGAAGAAAACTCTTTACTGCACTTATAAAAAATTTTTTATTTATAATTAAAATAATAAGTGATAAAAATAATTGTATTATACCATTGTTATAATCATCTTTTAACATTTCAGGCAATGGCCACTTCATCATTTTTGCCATATTTAAATAATAAAGGATAATCAGAAAAAATAATGAAAAGAGAAAACGTTTTAAAATTTTTTTACTTTCTGCTTTAATAAAATCAAAATTTTGATCTTTTAATTCAGAAGCTTTATATCCAGCTTTTTCTACAGCATCAATTACGGTCTGATTTTCTACATTTCCTTCTACAACCAGAGTCGATGTTAATAAATTTACAGAACATGCAGATACACCGGGAATTTTTTTTACAGCTTTTTCGACATTTGATTGACAGGCGGCACAAACCATTCCAGATACAAAAAATTTTTTCATATATTTATAAGATAATTTTTTTTACATTTTTAGTCCACTTTTTTCTTTTAAAATGATATGTTCAAAAATATTTTTTTTTGTTATTATATTCACATTATGAATAATTTGACATCAGTTAAAAATATAAAGTTAAAAGTAAAACCATTATTACAAAAAATTACAGATTTATATAAAACCATTTTAGGTAAAATAAAAGATTTATTAAAAAAAATTAAACCTTATATTAATAAAGTTCAAAACATAATTAATAAATTGCCTTTTAACGGACTATGCGAAAAAGCTTCTGCAAAAGTACCGTTCCTAAAAAAAATATCATCAATGGCAAATTATCTTTTCTGTATTCTTGTTTTTATTTTGCTGTTAGTGATTGTAACACCTTCTGGTTCTTCTAAAAATCCTGTTGCAGGAAGAAAATGGACTAGTGATATAGAAACTTTTGGAACAATCGTTCTTAAAAAAAATAATACATTCCACTGTAAATCTGATATACTGGATGTATCAAAAGGCGAATATAATTTTGACACTAAATCTGGAGAAATTGAACTTTATGATAGAGTCAATTCCAAATTTTTGAAGCTTTACTATAATGAAAAAAACAAAACAATAGAATACAGAGTTTTAGGAATAAAAGTAGCACAATTCAAAAAATAAAGAGGTATTAATGACAGCATTAAAAATTATTTTATATATTGCTGGTGGTTTAATTTCTTTAGAATTACTATTTCTTCTTTTTATAATTATCTGCAGTCTTTTCGTAAGTACAAAAAAAGATTACAGAAAAAACAACAAGTTTTATAGATTTCTGCTTAATTTCTCAACTGCGCAGGTAATTTTCTTCGGAAGGATAAAAATCCATTTAACAGGTAAAGAAAAAATTCCTGAAAATACAAGATTTTTATTAGTCTGCAATCATCGGTCAAAGTTTGACCCTATTACAACATGGTATGCACTTAAAAAATATGATTTAGCATTTGTTTCAAAACCAGAAAATTTTAAAGTATTCTGTTTTGGAAGAATAATCAGAAAATGCTGTTTTATGGCAATAAACAGAAATAATCCAAAACTCGCACTTATTACAATATTAAAGGCAATTGATTTAATTAAAAAGGATGAAGTTTCTGTTTGTATTTATCCAGAAGGAACTAGAACTACAACAGGATTTATGGCTCCACTAAAAAGCGGTTCATTTAAAATAGCAGAAAAAACAAAAGTTCCAGTTGTTATTATGACAGCAAAAGATACCGAAAAAATCTGCAAAAACTGGCCATGGAAAAAAACAGATATTTATTTAGATATTCTTGATGTTTTATCCAGCGAACAGGTCAGCTCAATGAATACAATAGAAATGAGCGAATATTCTGAAAAATTGATGAAAAAAAATATGGGTGAAATAGAATAAATTAAAAATCCATTACACTTTTCATTATATTTTCGTAAAGTTCAAAACATTCTGTAGAAATAAAATATAATGTTTCAGGATAATTATCTGCATTACATAAAGATGCAAACTGTGACTGGAATTCTTTTCCAAAATTTGTACCGATAAAATCAAAATAATTAACCAGATTTTTAGATATAATTTCTTTTTCGCTGTCCTGATAAATTTTACTTTCTAAAAAACGAAAAATTGAATTATTTACCTGAGTAATTTCTGGTAAAGACAAGTCTTTTATTTTAGAAGTAACTTTATCAAAATCTGAAGTTAAAAGTTCTTTTGCAGACGGAATATTATTTTCGTTTACAAATTTAAAAAAGACACTGCATGCCCTGTTACCGATAATTCCAGAAATCAAGGCTTTTTGTTTCTGTCCTATATTTTCGAACTTTTTAATAATTTGAGAAGTTCTTTCCCAGCTTCGTCTGTCCGGAGTTCTTTCAAGATTTTCTGATAAAAGATCTACATCAGCTCCATCCAAAAATTCTGGATTTTCACTGATAAAATTAATTATTCTGTTATCTATTTCTGTTTTTTCTGCCCAGATAAGCCAGTCTTCTACAGTCGGCGCAAATTCATATATATTAAATCTTGAAACTAAAGCAGGATCCAAATCTGTAAGCTGATATTCATTACCGTTATTTACAGCGCTAATAATTCTACTGCCTTCAGGTAATTCTTTACCAGCTAATTTTCTATTTAATGTTAAATCCATTATAGTCTGCAAAACTTCAGGTCGGGCTCTATTTAATTCATCTAAAAATAAAACAATACTCTGATTATCATTTGGAAACCAGTAAGGAAGCATAAAATCTGTTTTACCAGTTTTTTCATTTTTTTCTGGAAGACCAATTAAATCACCAGGGTCACTCATCTGACCTAAAAACAATGTTACAACCTTTGCACCCTTTTTATTATAATAATCTTCAAGGATTCTTGATTTACCAATTCCATGCTTACCAACAAGCATTATATTTTGAGTAGATGGCGTATTATCTAAAATGTATAAAAGTTGTTTTGTATTTATTGTCATATTTTCTTTCTATAAAAGATCTGAACCATCATCAATTGGTTCGGTTTGAATTTCTTCTATTAATTCTGTTTCTGTAGATTTAATAAATGTCGGTTCTGTAACAGTTAAATCTGGAGAAGAAGATAAATTAATTATTTTTTCTGCATTATGTTTTATATCTGATGGAGAACTGCTGTCTATTAATCTTAAATTCAAATGATTATCTACTAATTTTGCAGAGTAAGTATTAATTCCATCTGATAAAAATAAATTAGGAGAATCATTATTAAAAATATTTTCAATATTTGAAACAAAAGTAAATTTGTTATTATCAGCTTCGAAAGAATTACCTTCTACTTTTATAACATCAAGATATTGTTCAAAAATAACTTTCATTACATACTGACATACAACTTCATTTAAATGCAAATTATCTGAAATTTTTACATATTTCTGATTTTTATCATTTATTAAAACAATTGAACCATCTTGAAATTCATATTTAAAAGAAGTAACACGATATGAATTATATGAAAACTCTTCTTCAAATCTGTGACTTGCATTTACAACATTTTTATGAACACCAACAATAAAATCAACATCAGAAGGAACTATTTGAAATGCTTTTTCATAAGATTTTGTATGTTTTAAGTTCTGAACAAATTCCATTGGAAGATAAGTTCCCTGATAGACATCTTCTATATTAGAAACATAATATCTATTTGAAATTGATTCTGTTTCTGAAACCTGATCCAAATCACCATTTGCTACAGCACCAACAATTGAAACGACACTTATAATACATAAAATTAAAGATATACACCAACTGACTGTTACTTCTTTTTTTGATTTCTTTGGTCTGTCAAAAAGATAATAAAGACTGTTTATAAAAAAGATTATTAATAAACCATTAATTCCAATCCAGAAAAATGCCATATTAATATTTTTTGAAAAAGAATTAACAATAACAATACAAATACCTAAAAATAAAAAAATTGAACAAAGACAAAATAAACCTAAAACGAATTTTTTAAATCTCATTTCCGCACCTGATATTAACCTATCTGATTATCATATAATAAAAATAATTAATCAATAGAAATAATAAAAATATTATATTTCTTCATATTCATATATTTTTTCATCATCTGTTAAAAAAATCCAGAATTTTGAATGTTTAAGAATCCATTCTCCATTATCTACCCATATTGGTGCAGTAGTGAGTATTTTTAACCAGACACCGTTTTTATTATCTTTTGTATCTTTATTACCGATTTCCAGAACACGAATTTTTAATCCGCCTTCATGATTTAAAGTTTTATAAACAATAATTTTATCAAATCCCTGCTCTTCCCTTAATTCCTGAACTCCCGTTAAAGTAAAATAAGACAGTTCTTTTATTTCTCTAGAAAATAAACTAAAAGAAGAGAAGAATAAGATTAATAATAAAAAATATTTTTTCATATTTATCCTTTATTATTAAAAATAATCGCTGCAATAACTCCAGGAACCCATCCTACTAATGTTAACAACAAAGTTAATACTACTGCACCGCAGCCTTTATCTAAAACTGCTAACGGTGGAAAAATTATACATAATAAAACGCGTCCACATCCCATAATCTTTATCCTAAATAATTATTTAAAATTTTTGTTTAAATCACATCCAGAAATATTATAATAAATATCTAATCCTTCAAATCCAATAGAAGCTTCTGCAATAATTACAGCAAGTCTGTCTTCATAAGGTGATTTAATAAATCCTGCAACTATTGCATTTTCTACAGTACATTCTTTTTTTGATGTAACAGTCTTTTTTGTTGAATTATTTTTTGTAACGATACAAGAATAATTACTGATTTTCTGAATGTCATTTAAAAATCTGCCTGTATCTTGAAAATCAATTTTTGCATCAAAATTATTTTGTCCAATTCTTACAGGAAATTCTTTAACTTCAGATTTACTGATTCTGATTTTATTATCTTCTAAAGCTTTTTTAATTTCTGCTTTCTTTGTTTTTACAAAATATTCAACCATAGATGTATTACCAGGAATATCAGCTACATCTTCAGTAATTGTCTGAATGATTTCATCACTTACTATATCCTGTACATACAAAGTAAATTTATTAGAACCTTTTCCATCAATATAACGGTCATCACACCAAACCATTTTACCGTCTTTTGAAAATCCTAAAACATACATTACAGATAAAGGATGATAAAATGCACTTGCTCCCATCTTCTCTGTAAAATTATCATTTAACTGATAAACAATATGCTCGTTAAAAAGTTCTGCTGTAATTTCTGGAATTTCAATTATTTCTTCAATTTCATCTGATACAACTTCTACAGTATTCTGTGAAACTGTTGAACTTGATGTTGCTGTATTTTCTGTATCAATAATAACTTCAACATCTGCATTTTCAGTATTGCCTGAATTAGCATTTACAACATTCTGATTATTTTCTTTTTTGCCATTACAAGAAAATAACAAAAACAAAACAAAACTTGATAATAAAATTTTTTTCATAAAATAAGCCACTTCTGATGTTTAATTTATAAAATATTTTATAGGTATTTCAAAAAAAAATAAAGCAAATTTTTAATTAATTGTAAATCTATTATTTATTTTTTTATTTGTTTTTTAGAAAAAAGTATTTTAAAATATTAATTAAATTGGAGTTTAAAATGGATTTTGAAAATTTACCAGAAGAAGTTACTTTACCAGATTATAACAAGAGTATATTAAATCTTTCCTGCTCTATTTTAAAACATTTTGGTATTGAGCCAGAACATAATACACTTGCAGAAGCAGATGCTGTTTTAAGTAAAAATTATAAACATGTTGTCGTTATTCTTTTAGATGGTCTTGGAATGAACATTTTACAAAATCATCTATATTATAAAGACTTTTTACCAAGAAATCTTTTAACTGATTATTCTTCTATTTTTCCTCCGACAACAACTGCAAGTACAACTACATTTTTAAGCGGAAAATCTCCAATAGAACATGGATGGCTTGGCTGGGATGTATATTTTGAACAGGAAGATAAAACTGTTACATGCTTCCAAAATACATTAAAAAATACAAATACAAAGGCAGCTGATTATAACATTGCAAGAAAATATCTGCCCTACGAAAATATAATCGAAAAAATAAATAAAACAGGTCAGGCAAAAGCAAATATAATTTTTCCTTTCGGTCCAGAACCATACCCGAATTTAGATGATTGGATTAATGCCGTTAAAAAATCATGTAATTCTAAAGAAAAAACTTTTACCTATGCATATTGGGAAAATCCAGATCACACACTTCATTATCAGGGAACTAAATCTAATGATGTTACTAAAATAATTGAAGATTTAAAAAAGTATATTTGAAAATGAAAAAGTTTATTATTGCAT
>CALAUH010000082.1 GCA_937892225.1 uncultured Treponema sp. | reverse complement strand
GAGGTAAAAGAAGATGCAGAAATATAAAGCAAAAAAAGAAGTAGTTGAAGAAATAACTCAGAAATTAAAAGCAGATAAAAACAAGGATTTAAGTCTTGAATTTGTAGAAAAACTACAAAATAATGGTATAAACAAGGGAAATAATGGGAAATTAGAGGAATTTCCCTCTAATTCTAATATCTTTGCTCGTGGTGATTTTGATGATTATAAAATTACAAATGAGGAACTACTAGAACATCAGGAAGATATTGAAAAGGCTGTTGATACAAATAAATGTTCATTGGAAATAACAACAGATAAAAATGGGAAAATTGTACATAGGTGGATGAAAATAACAGATGAAGAATTATTAAAATATAAACAGAATTTTACTAATGCTATAAAACAGTTTATCGAAAGAGGGTATACTCAAAATTCTATGATTACTGTATTACCATCAACACCTGCGATTTTACAGAAATATTCAAAAATGAGAAACGATAAAATTGTTATTGAGCCTAAAATTTTGAGAAAGATTTTAACAAAAGTTAATTCAAAAAAAAGTCATAATCATAATATGCCTGTAAGTTTAGTAAATGATATTCCTATTCAATTAACAAAACCATTATCAATATTAAAAAATAAAGAAAACAATCATATTATTATTATAACAGAACAGTTTTATAAAAAAAGACCTGTTATATGTGCAATAGAAGTATCTAAAAATATTGGCAATTGTATTACAGTAAATTCTTTAAGAAGTTTTCATGATAAAAGAATTGAAAACTGTTTAACATTTATTGATTCAAAAGAAATGTTGTATGAAGATAAAAAAAAGATGGAAGTTTTAAGGGAGTATCTTCACAACAAAGGCTCTGTTTCCTTAAAGAATCCATCTAAAAATGTTCAATTCTCGGCTGAACAAAGGGCGTATTCAGAAAAACCGTTTCCTAACCGCAATTCAATAATATCATATTCACAGAATATGTCAAGTAAAATTAATAAATCACTAACTTTTTCAGGATATAAATTACAAGGTAGAACTAAACTTTATGGTATGGATATTTCCATTGAAAACAAAAAAGGAAGTTATAGAAAAGGTGTTGATTCAGATGGACATAAGTGGAAAACATTAATGCACTATGATTACGGATATATACGTGGAACTATAGGTACTGATTCGGATCACGTTGATTGTTATATCGGACCAGATAAAAAAGCAACTAAAGTTTATATTATTCATCAAAATAATCCGGTAACTCATAAATACGATGAAGATAAGTGTATGCTGTGTTTTTCAAATTCTAACGAAGCTAAAAAAGCATATATGAAACAATACGATAGACCTGGATTTTTTGGGAGTATGGAAACTATGAATATTGATGAATTTAAGTCTTTTGTTTTTTCTAAACAAGGAAAAAAGATACATAAATCTTTTGACGTAAAGATAACAGATATTACAGAAGCAAATAAAAATAAGAAAATTGAACAGTTGCAAAAATCATTAAATGCAACTTATTTTAATAAACCGTTTGTTATTAAACATATTCCTGATAATGACGGTTCAAAAAAATACGGTGATATAACTTTAAGAATAACCGATTTTGATAAAAGCAAAATTGAAAAGGCTGTACATAAACTTGCTTTTAGTCTTGATGCAGATTTAGAATCTTCTAATTTTGGTGAAGCTTTCAAATATAAGGCTCAGGAAGAATTAACAAATAACATTGTTAACGAAATAACTAAAATTACTAATAGTGTTTATGAATTTGTTATTAATTATTTTGATTTACCTGAAATAAGAATATTAAGTAAAGCATATTTAACATATAAGGGTAAAATTGTTTATAACAGTGAAACTGGAAAACCTATAGATAAAAAAGACTGGAATAATTTTGTAAAAGCATTGGAAGATTTTTTGAATCGTAATTATAAAGGAATTGGAAAAAAAATTGTCTTAAAAGGTGATAGTTTAGGTAGAATTCTTGAAAGGTTGTCTAAAAAAATGCCGATGGCAAAATTAACAAAATTACCTCTTGCAGAAATTAAAACAGAAAATAAAACTTTAGACTGGATAAGTGAAGATATTAAAAATATGCAAGATGTATTTGGAGAAACAATTAATCGTGAACGTGCTGCAAGAATTCAGATTGCCGTAGATAGTGCTGCTCAAAAAGTTACTAAAGTAACTGATAATATGAGAAATGATATACAGCAGATAATTATTGACGGTATAAAAAATAAAGAAAGTAAATCAAAAGTATCTCAAAATTTATTCGATAAATGTGTCGGATTAAACAGAGATTTTCAAAAAATTGCAGATACAGAAATTCAAAATAGCGTAAATAATGCTTATCTGAAAGAAGAAGTTTACAATGCAAAGGAAGGTGAAAAGGTATATTTCAAAAGGTTTGAAATTCTTGATGATAATACCTGTAAAAAGTGTAAGAAAATCAAAGATACAGTTGTCTTATGGAGTGATATTCCATTACCAGACGAAAAGATAAATGATAAATACGCAAAATATGCTATATGGGATGGTAAAGATAGCGGCGATATACCTAACGGCGTTATGCATCCTTATTGTTATTCAGATGATACAGAAGTAATGACTAACAATGGCTGGAAATTATTTAAAGATGTTTTAGATGATGATTTAATTATGTCAATAAATCCTGATACACATGAAGTAGACTTTTTACCATTTATAAATAAAATTTCATATCAATATGATGGTGAAATGATTAGTTTTCCAGGTAGAAATTTCGATTTATTAGTAACACCTAATCATAATATGTTAATTGAAGAAAGAAAAAGTAAAAAATGGCATGGTATTAAAGCAGAAGATTTATTAAATAAAATGGTTTTTCAAATACCTAGATCACAAGGAATTTGGAAGGCTTCTAACCCTGAAACTATTAAAATTGGTAATATAGATTATTCATATAAACAATATATAAAATTATGGGCATGGTATTTATCAGAAGGAAGTGGAAGAAAAAAAAGTAATAATGCTTATGAAATAAAACTTGCTCAGAAAAATGTAAATAAAATTCTTAATGATATTCCTGAATTTAAAGATGTTGTTTGTATAGGTAAAGAAGCTTTATATTTTACTGGAGAAATTGCAAAAAAATTTGAACAGATGTTTGGTATTTATGCAGCAGATAAATATATTCCTGATTTTATTAAAAACTCAAATTCAGATGTTATTAGAGATTTTTTGTATTCATTTAATTTAGGTGATGGTTCAAAAAGAAATAGAGAAAACATTAAGAATAATTCATTAGGAATAAAAAAATCTCATGTTTTTGTTGTTAGAACTTCATCAAAGAAAATGGCTGATGATTTATGTGAGTTAATTATTAAAGCTGGATGGATGCCTTCTATATATATAACTAAACAGAAAGGTAAAGAAGTTATGTTTAGAAATGGAACATATAAATTAAATACAGATTGTTATGTAATAAATATATGTAAATCAAAAAACAAAGTTTATTCAAAACAAGTTAATCCAGGGCATCCAGAATTTCATTTACCATATAAATTAAACTATAGGGGTATGGTTTATGATGTAGAACTTGAAAAGTGGCATTTCTTACTTGTAAAAAGAAATGGTAAATGTGGATGGAGTGGAAATTGTCGAGGATCATGGTATAGATATTATCCTGATGCAGATAAAGACTAAACTATTAAAAATGTATAAAGAAAAAAATACTTTTCAAAATACTAATTATGTTATAAAATAAATTAATAAAATATAAAACTTATTAATTATATAGATGTGTCTAAAAAATAAAGACAGTCATTACTGATTTTTTTCAGTTAGTGGCTGTCTTTTTTTTATTCCTGGAGGTTTATTTTTATGTCTAAACTTTATTTCAATGCAAATGAATTAAAAGGTATTAGTTTTTTTGATAATTATATTGAAAAGGCTAAAAAAGGCGAACAGGTTGGTGGTAGTTATATTTATCGAGAAAATATAACAGAAAAAACTAGAACTAATAATAAAGGGCAGAAAGTTGTAACACGTTATAGATATTATTATATTAAAGACTTTTTGAAAGATACAGCAGATAAAATTCTTAAAAATATCGGTGAATTCTTTTTTAAGGGTAATCCAGAAGAAGTTAAAAAAATTGAAGCAGCATATACAAAACAAAATATTGAACATGATTACGGAGCAGATAAAAAAACATGGTATCAGCACGTAATGGAATATTTTTCTCATAGAAATATTTGGGATAAAAGATTTGCAAATAAAGACAATCAGGAAAAATTTAAGAAACCAATTAAACAAAAGGTTGCAGAAAAAATTAACAATCCTGATATGGAAACTCCAGTTGAAAAAGTACCTGAGATTAAAACAAGTGTAGAAAAAGAAAAAAAATGGAAAGCTAATCCATCATTGATGAGAAAAATCTGGAGTATGTATACAGGTAAAGATATTGCAAAAGATGAAAAAACTGTAGAAAAGGTTGAAGAAGTAATTGAAAATACAGATGACCAATTAAAGAAAAAAGCATACGAATACGGAAAAACTCATAGCGATATGAAACAGATTACAGATGATGCTATGAAAGATTTAGGAATTGCTAATAAAAAAATAGGTGAATCTAAAGAAATTTTACAGGCATTTAGGGATGGACAATTTGATAAAAATGATGAAGATGCTAAAAAAATATTAAATGAAGATAAGAATACTAATAAAGATAATGGATTAACAGAAGAAGAAAGAAAACAGATTGAATCTTATGTAAAAAGACAGTTGCCAAAAGAAGTAAAATATGCAAAAGAAAATACAGATGTTGTAAAAGATGATGATCCAAATAAATTAACACCTGAACAGGAAAATGCTGTTAAAGTTGGATTTCCTAAGTTTATGGGTATTGGTGAACTTAAAACTATTACAGAACTTTCTCAAAAAGGCGAAGAAAAAGAATTTTATAAAAATAAAATTAAAGAAATTGCAGATTCAATTATAGATATAAAAAATAATTGGTATAAATCTTATGATGAAGAAAAAGAAAAACATAAAGCAGGATTAAGACTTTTTAATGCCAGTGGTAGCGAATGGTATATTACTGAATGGGATGGTAACAATGAAGCTTTTGGATATGCTATTCTTAATGGTGATACTGAAATGGCTGAATGGGGATATATTGATTTACAAGATTTAAAAGATGCTCATAAATCACCATTTAATCAGTTAGAAGTTGATTTATATTATGATAATTCCGGTTATGTTGAAGATCAGTTAGAAGGTAATAATCAGGCAATAACTGTTTCTGTTCTTGATGAGATAATGGATGATGTAGAAAATAATTATTATTCTTCTTTATCTCAAAAATTAAAAGATAATGAAATTCCAAGTAGAAATTCAATTATACGTGAAATTGATAAATTAAATAAAGATGATATGTCTTATCAGGATATGATTGATGTTATTAAAGATGAAGATGTTAAAAATAATTACTTAAAGGCACAGGCTCAGATAAAAGGACATATTGAAGCATTACAAAGAATTTTAACTGAACTTCCTGAATCATTAAATATAAGTGCTACAGAAGAATTTAAATTTAATTTAAAAGAACAAGATGCATTAAACAATTTATTTGATGAATATACCGTAGACAATTCATTAAGTGATAATATATATCAAGATGAAAGATATGTGTTTGCACAGAAAAAAATTATGGAAAGACTTGCAAAAGAAAAAGGAATTCCAGTAAATCAAGTTAATTTTTCTGAGGTTGTACACGTTATTAATGAATTATACCAGGAACATGGAAATAAAATTGCCATGTTAGGAAATCAAAATGCTAGAAAATACGGTATTACTGAAAACTTGACAGAAACTAATAATCAGGTACATAATGCAAATGGAGGTATTGCAAATGGAGAAAATAACTCTGGAATTGAACGAAATAGATTATCCGATACTAATGGAGAGATACTCACCGGAAACAATCAAACAGATGGCGGTATCAATGTTAGTACGTCAGAAAATGGAAGTAACTCAGGCGAATCTGTATACAATGATAGCGAATCTGGAATCGGACTTAGAGGAAACGGATCAGGAAGGGATAGTAGAGGAACAGGAACTAGTACAGGCAGATTAAGTGTTAAAGAAGCAAAAATAATACGTGCTAAGTGTCTTGAAATTCTTAAAAAACCCGATTCAGAAATTACAGAAGCAGATAAAGAAATTCTTAAAAATTATGAAGGTGCTGGAGGACTTAAAGAAGGAAGTCAAACAGATGCAGCCGTTTTATCAGAATTTTATACTCCACGTGATGTAATTAAAAAAATATGGGAAATTGTAGACAAGTATAATCCTAATAAAGATAAAAAAGTTTTAGAACCATCGGCAGCAACTGGAAGATTTGCAGAGGGTAGACCTGAAAAATTCACCTTATGTGAACTTGATAAAACCTCGGCAAGAATAGCTAAACTTTTACATCCTGATGCAGAAGTAAAACAAGGTGCTTTCCAACAAACAATGGGATTCATTAAAAATAATTCTGTACAAAAAGAATATAAAGGTGAAAAATTTGACGTTGCTGTTGGCAACCCTCCATATATGGATTATAACGATATATATTCAGGTATTTCTAATGAAAAAATCCATAAAAGATATGAAACTTATTTTATAGATAAAACTCTTGAAACTCTTAAAGATGATGGAATTATGGCGTTTGTAGTACCATCTGGATTTTTAAGAAATGCAAATTCTAAAGCAAAAGAAGAAATAGCAAAAAAAGGTAAATTAATTGAAGCATGGCGTTTACCTAAAGGAACATTCTCTAGTACAGATGTAGGAACAGATATTATTGTACTTAGAAAAGAACCTGGAAAACTTGAAGATTTTAATGATAATAAATACTTTACAGATAATCCTTCTCATGTAATTGGAACAGAATCTTTTGACGGTAACTGGGGTAGTGCTGTTATTAATTTGCCTGAGGGTAAAACAGTTGCAGAAGCTATTGAAATGATTGATACAAAATCTGTGGAAGTTGATAAACAGATTGCAGAAATTACACAAAATATTGAAACTAAGATAACAATTCCTAATAAAATTAAAACTAATTATTCTTACGGTGAAACTGTTGAAACAGATAAAGGTAATGGAGTTGTTACAGGATTCAGAAAAAAAGACGGTAAAACAATAGGTTATAAAGTTAGATTAGATAATAATGAAATAATTGATTTACCAGCAGAAACAGATGCAGAAGAACATGAAAATCGTTCTAATGCTATGAAAGGAAATAAAAATGCTGAAAAATTAATTAAAAAAGAAACTGTAAAGAAAGCAAAAAAAGGTGATGTATATACTGAATCAGTTGGTCATAATATGACAGCAGACGAATTTTCTAAACGGTTTGGTAAAGAAGTTCCTGAACAGGATTTGAAATTCTGGAAGAAAACTAACTGGGAAGGTATTGTAGAATTTAATGATTTATCAGAAAATGAGAAAAAAGAAATTGAGAATAATAAAAACTTTATTAAAACAGAAAATGGGTATGAAAATATCGTAAACTATGCTAGTGGTAATATTTATGATAAACTTAATGAACTTGAATTAAATAAAGATAATATTTCAAAAGATGAATATGATTATAAAAAATCTTTATTAAATGCAGCAAAACCGGTTAAAAAAACCGTTGAACAGTTTACAGTATCTCCATTATCTAATTTTAGTAAAACTTTTGTAGATGAAGAAGGTAAAAATTTAGTTGATAAATTCTTATTTGATTATTTAGGATTTAATTCTTATGGATCAGACTGGGGAATTAAAATATCTAAAAATGAACTTGACGATAATCTTAAATGGTCAGATATTTGGGATTATATCCATCAAAAACCGGTTCAAACAGAAAGAGCAAGAGGATGGAATAAAGAAGATAAGGAAGCAGAAGCAGAAACTAACAAAATGATTGCTAACCAAAAGAAAGTTAGTAGACGTGAAGTAGCAGAAAGATTGTTTAATGATTTCTTACGTAAATTACCTAAAGAAGAAAAAGAAAAAGTTGAAAGTGCATGGAATAAACAATTTAATGCAATTGTTAATCCTGATTTCAAAAAAATACCATTATTTGTAGAAGGTTTGAATACCCATAAAGGAAAAAAAGAATTTGATCCGACAGACCAGCAGATTAAAGGTATTTCAGAATTGTGTAATAAAGGTAACGGAATTCTTGCTTATGATGTTGGTGTTGGTAAAACTTTCTGTGGTATTGTCGCAACTGTAAATCAGCTTGAAACAGGAAAAGCAAAGAAACCATTAATCATGGTCCCTAAAGCTGTATATAAAAAGTGGATAAAAGAAATTCATCAACACTTTCCTAATATTAATGTAAATGAACTTGGTAACTTCTCAGAAAAGGATATAGGACAATATAAAAATGCTGATGGAACTTATAACTTTCCTGAAAATTCAATCAACGTTTGTACTTATGAAGCTTTACAAAAAGTTACTTTTAAGGATGAAACTCTTGAAGGTGATTTAAAAGATGATATGCTTGATTCTCAATCCATTTATGACTATGACGAAAATGGAAATTTAGTTGAAGATACAAGAACTGATAGAGAAAAGGCAAAAGAAAAAGAAAGGGTAATGAAATTATTAGGTAAATCAGCATCGGCTAAAGATGGTGCTGTATATTGGGAAGATTTAGGAATAGACCATATTACTGTAGATGAACTTCATAATTTCAAAAATGTTTTCTCAATTCCATCAACTATTGGAAAGTCTAATAGATTTACAAAAGAACGTAAAACTGATTACTGGGGACACACAGTTAAGGAAGATGGTGATGGTAGACTTGCTAATGAATTCCAGGGATTAAGTGGTGCATCTTCTTCACGTGGTATGAAAATGTTTGCAATCTCTCAATTGATACAGCGACAAAATGATGGTAGAGGATTTTTCGGATTAAGTGCTACACCGTTTAATAATTCACCTGTAGAAATTTATAATATTCTTTCTCTATGTGCTAGAAATAGATTAAAGGATTTGAATATTTATAACTTACAAGACTTTTTAAGAGAGTTTGCAGAATTAAAACCTGATTTCAAAATCAATGCAAAAGGTGAAGCTGTAGAATCTCAGACAATGAAAAACTTTAAGAACTTAGGTGCTTTACAGAATCTTATTACAGAATTTATTGATAAAGTTGATGGTGAGGAAGCTGGTGTAATTAGACCTAGAAAACAATTACACATGCCTGAACTAGACTTAACTCCATTACAAAAGCAGATTATGGAAGTTGAAAAAATGCGTATGGATGGAATGTTCTCAACATCTAAAGAGAATTCAGGTGATGTATTAGTTGCTATGAATAATATGCGTATGGCTGTTTTATCACCATCTTTAATTGATCCAAAATTCTATGCTGATTATATGAGTGTATATGATAATTTTACACCTCCATCACCGGATGACGTTGTTAAAGAATCACCAAAATTACAGTTTGTTTGTGATTCTGTTGTAAAACAATGGAAAGAAAGACCTGGCGAATCTCAGGTAATATATATGCCTCGTGGTGTAGGTAAAAAAGCAAAAGCAAATGATGAAGATGTTAGTTACGGTGATAAGGTAAATGGATTTCAGGCTATGAAAGATTATCTTGTATCTAAAGGTATGCCAGAAGATTCTATTGCATTTATGAACAGCGATACTTCTCTTGATATGAAAGAGCAGATTAAAGACGATTTTAATAATCCTGATGGAAAAATTAAAGTTATTATCGGTTCAGAAACAATAAAAGAAGGTGTATCACTTAATGGAAATGCTACAACTCTTTATAACACAATGTTAGGTTGGAATCCAACTGAAACAATCCAGGTTGAAGGTCGTATCTGGCGACAAGGTAATAAACAGGGTATTACTCATATTGTTTATCCATTAATGAATGATTCTATTGATGCTATGATGTATCAGAAATACGATGAAAAATCATCACGTCTTAATGCGTTGTGGAGTTATAAAGGCGATTCTCTTAATGTTGAAGATTATAACCCAGAAGAAGTAAAATATGAGTTAATTAAAGATCCTGAAAAAAGAGCAAATATGAAAATCATGTTTGAACAAAAAGAACTTAAAAGAAATTTACGTATGGAAAATGCAAGATATGACAATCTGTATGACACAAAACAGCAATATGATAGATTAAGTAATCATATTGAAAGTTATAATAATGACTTGAAAAATGCTCAGGATAATGTTAATTCTAAACAGGCAAGTTTAGAAGATGCTAAAGCAGAAATTGAAAAATGTAAAAAAACAGTTGCTACAGCAAAAAAAGCTAATGATAAAGATTTAATTGAAATGGCAAATACTAAACTTGAAAACGCTAATAATACATTTGAAAATGCTAAAATGAATCTTACACGTGCAAAAGATAACTTGAAATTCCAGGAAAGAAACATCAAAGAACTTAATGGAAAAATCGAAGGCATAAAATTATACTGGGATAAACAAGGTGTTGAAAATAATAATGTAGATTCAAAATTAGAAGAAATATCAACTAAAAGACAGCAGATAGAATCTGATTTGAATGACATTAAAAATAAACGTGAAGAATATATTGCAGAAGCTCGTAAACAACTTGAAGAAGAAAAGTCAAAACAAAAGCATAATACAGTTGATCAAGTTGTTAATATGACTACTAAAGAAATTTCTGATAATTTACGATTAATGGATGATTCTTTACGTGCTGAAATAAGAGCAGAATTAGAGGAAAGATTCCCATATCTTAAAAAGAGTTTACCTTTATTCTTTATTCATGAAGGCAGATTCCTTATTAGAAAATAATTGATGTACAAGTGTACAAGCAATTCCTGGCAACGTGTTCAATTGTGGATGCGTTGCCTGTTTTCTAATGGAGATAAAAAATGAAAGTTGTTGTAAGAAAAGATGTATATGATTCAATTTGTATACAAATAGGAATAGAAAAGGCTGGATTACCGGTAAATACAAGACATGGAAATTATGTTAAAACTTGTGATAGTCCAGTAATTTGGGAATATAAACCTATCGGTAATCCTAAAGAAAATGAAACTCAAAGACGAATTAGACTAGCAAATAAAACTAAATTAATACCTATAACAAAAACAAATCAGCAATTAATGAATGTTGATGCAACAAATTATCGATCTAAAGGTGAAAAATATATTGATAAATTAGATCAAAGACTTGCGAAAACTGATTATTATTGTAAGGCTACAGGGAAGAAAATTGCAAATGTTACAAAATTAAAAACTCATTTATATATAAAAAGACATTCTCAAAGTGAACAAATTGAACGAACGAAAATATTGCCTTATATAATGACTATTCTTACTGATACAGGTGTAAAAGGAAAATTTACGGAAGATTCAAAAGGTGATTATCGTGAAATAGTAGGTAAGGCTTATATCAAAGAAAATGATGGTAGTTATACAAAAGTAGGGATTGCAATAATAATGGCTGATACTAATAAGGGAAGTTCAGAAATAAAAGGTATTAGTTTATTTACAGTAAGAGATAAGTTGATTAAATCATATTCTACGGATGCTTTTACTGGCAATCAACATAATATCCGCAGCGATTTCAAGAATCGTCTGAATAATGACTTTCAACTTTAGTTGATTAATTATTTTATAATCCCATAAAAACTTTTTGTCAAGTAGAAATGTTGAAAAAATCCAAATAATTCAACATAAACCAGATAACGTGTATAAGAATTAAAGATTTTTGTACACGTCTTTTTTTTTATTTATATTCCATTCCTGATTGATTAATAATTTTTATTTCAAGGTTTAATACCTTAAATATTTTTTCAATATCTGAAAATTTGAGATCATTTCTTGTAAGTTTATTATTCAAATTTTGTTTTGAGGTATTTATTTTATTTGCTAATTCTGTAATGGAAATATGCTGCTTTACACATTCCATTTTAATAATATCTGTAATATTCATAGTGTAATAATAAACTTAAAAGTTTAATAAGTCAATTAAATTATATAAAAAATAAACTAAATAATATATTTTTTAATTGACAAAGTACACTAAAAAGTGTATTATAATGTTGGAGGCTAGGTATGGATGATTTATTTGAAAGAGCAGAAAATTACAAAGGTTTTCATTATTACGTAAGATGTAATGGAAAATGCCTGATTGTTTCAGAAGATGGAAATTTGAGTTTTGACAATGAAAATGAACTCAAAAATTATGTTGATAATTGTTACGATATTTTGTATTAAGGAGGTTTTATATGGAAACTGTAAAAGTAACTTTTAATGATGGTGATTCAATGGTAACAAGAATCAATGGTAGCAGAGAAGAAATAGCAAAATACTACATGGGTAATTGGTTTAATATGGGTACTGTTTCTGATAACTTGAAACAAGTTACTAAAGTTGAATTTTTGGAGAATTAAATTATGACTAAAAATGAACTTATTTTTATTGCATCGGACATTGATCTTATGGACAAATTAAATACTATATCAGGATTAATGGAAATTAATGCTGCTAGTGATAAAGAATTAATTGATTCTTTAGTTGATGATATTTACGAATCCTTGCAATTGAATAGGGATAAAATGGTTGCAAATCCAAAAGGAAATAAACTTTATTATTTGAATGAAATAAGTAAAATAGATCCTGAAAAAGCGAAAAAAATGGAAAAATTAAAGTTGTCTGAAATTAGATATATATATAATAAATTGACAAATCAATTAAGTTGAGTATATAATAAATTATTACTACATCGAAATATTCCCAACCGGATGTTTCAAAAAACATTTTTGAAGATGTGTTTTAAAAGACAGTCGATTTTCTTTTGAAAGTCGGCTGTTTTTTTTTAACTTTTTAAATTTTGCAACAAAACAAGTTGAATAAATGGAGGATATATTTTTATGAATTTTGTTATTAAAAAATCATCGTTTTTAGAAATTAATAAATCACTTAAAAAACCTTCTTTAGATGAATTAAAAAAAGAAGTCATTGAAATATTGAAGAAAAAAGAATCTCAGGAATATAAAAAAGCAATTGAATATTTTAATCAAACAGAAAAACATTATACACACATTGAAAAATCTTTAGATGGAAAGTGGATTGAAAAATCAGGTTACGGCGTAGGAACAGTTAGAATTTGGCGAGGAAAAAAATATAAAAAAGTTAGTACAAGTCCTGCAAGATGGGTAAGAGTTTTTGACAAAATGGATCGTGGTGCAAAATCATCAATGACACGTTTAATACATAAAGTTGAAAACTGTAAAACAGAAGAAGAACTCTATCAATTCTGTATGAGTAATCATTCATTATTCCAGGATGCTAACGGTGTAGATTTACCAATTATGGATAAATTAAGAGCAGCTATTGATAATAAATCTAATGGTTTTAATGGAAATATATCAAAAAAAGAAATTAAACCTATTAAAAATATTATTGACATTATTAATCATCCAGAAAAAAGTAGTGATAAAGAACTTAAAGACACAATTACTGAATTACAAGAACAATTAGGTGTAGCAGAAAATCAAATAAAAAATGAATACGGAACTTATGTAGATAAAAAAATTGTAAAGGATAATCCTGAATATATAAAAAAGTTACAGTCAGAATTAAATAATCGTAATGAAGAAAATATTGTAAGAGGTAAAAATAAAGAACATACATTTACTACAGATATGGGAACTGTTTTGACAGAATCAGATATTAAACAAAAAATTGCTGATAAGAAAGATGATTTAAAGGATGATGAACGAAGATATAATGATTTTCTTAAAGAAAAAGGAGAAAATCATAAATGGACAAAAGGTGCTAAAGCTGATGTTGAAACGGATAAAAAAGATTTAGAGAGATGGAATAAATGGCTTGAAGCCATGAAAGACGGAGATATTAAAGAAACTGATTTTGATGCAGATGGAAATAAAAAAGAATCTGTAAAAGAAACATATTGGATTCAGGATTCAAAAGGAAATCGTCTTACAAATGAATCAGCAAAGAAAAGAATTTTAAATAGTCTTAATGAAATGGATAAAATTCATTCTAAAATGGATTCAATGGAAACAGCCGATAAAGTTGCAGCTCAAAAAGATATAAGGATGTTGGGAAATGATATTGAAAATCTTATTAGTAAATTAAAACCTGATGATAGTAATGAAATGGAAACAGAAAGGCAGAAATATATTGAAAAAGTATTAAATGATAAAGAGAATAAAAAAGAATCTGAATTAAATATTTCTGATTCTGAAATTAATTCTATTACAGATGTTGATTATCTTAAAGAATTACAGAAAAAAGTAGTAAAAGAAAATAACCGACTTCATTCTGAAAAGAAATATGATCTTTCAAATGATATGGCAAGGAGAGCCGCTTCTATTTTTCAAAGAATAAAACAATTGGAATCCGAAGCCGAAAAACACCAGAATCGTTCAGAAGCTATGAAAGGCAATAAAAACGCATGGAAAGGTGGAATAAAAACAGAAAATCTTATTAACTTTGTTAAGCAGCAAACAACTAATACACGTGATGGTTCATTTATTGATATTACTCCATATATTGATGATGAAGAATCTACTAAAAAGTATGTAAATATTAGATTGCAGGATATGTCTAAAACGGAACAGGCAAAAATAAAGGAAATTGCAGCAAAAAACTCTGATAAATTTACATTATCTGATAATGGTGGTTTAGGAACAGCATTTATTTATGGTAAAGACATTGAAAATGTTAATTCTGTTTCAAAAAATGAATCTAATAAAGTTTTATCTAATAGATCACAGAATAAAGATAAAAATATAAAAGAAGTAAAAGGTAAACTGTTACAACAAATGGAATTTATGAATAATACAGAAAAGATTAATGCTATGGAAAAACTCATAAAACGTGAAGGTGAAAGAAGTTATAATGGAATTGCTGCAAAAGAAATAATTGATGATATAGAACATGGAAAAGATTTAAAAACTTTAGTTAATAATTTTATTGAAGATTCTGTTAATAACAATTTATCACTTGATGAATTTAAGGAACAATTTGTAGAAAAATGGGGCAAAGAAAGTGCAGATGTGTATTATGATGCAATAGAAGATTATAAAAAGAAAATAGAAAATAAAGAAACTGATTCTGAAAAACAACAGAATCGTAGTGATGCCATGAAAGGTAATCAAAATGCTAAAAAAGATTCAGTAAATATTGATGATAAAAAAATAATTGCAGAAAATAGAAAATCAGGTGAAAATGAAGTAGAAATGCCATATTCTAAAAGTCTTGAAACTGAATTAAATAAACTTACTAATAATGCTTCAAAAGATGAAAATAGATATTTTATGACACACGTTTATTATAAAGATGGTTCTCTTATTGCAACTGATGGTAGAAGAATGAAGATAGTTAAAGTTGGTAAACTTGATGGAATTCCTGAAAATTCTTATGTTAATATTGATACAAAAAACAATCAGATTAAAATTAAAAAAATAGAAGTTGATGGACAATTTCCTAAATATGAAAAAGTTATACCTGAAAATAATAATCAAAAAGTAAGACTTAATAATATTGAATTAATAAATAAAATTAAAACAATGAAAAAAGAAGGTGCAATTAATAAAAAACATAATGCTATTGGTTTAGAATTTAAAGGTGATGATGTAATGCTTGATGGGGTAAAAGTCGGCGAAGCAGATGGAATTAAATTCAAAAATAAGGATTATGATGATTATATTATGGTAAACTATGAATATTTATTAGATGCACTCTCAGGAAATGAATCAAATTTATTGTTCTCAGATGTATCAACTCATTCATTTACAATTAGTGATGATTCAAGTATTAATATAGTTATGCCTATGTTTAATATAGATTTATCCGGTTATTATGAAAATAATAAAAATAATTTTAATATTAAAAAAGAAGAAAAAAATAAAAAAGAAGAAAAAAACACTAAGCAATATGAAGAATATATGAATAATTTATCTGAAAGAATTGCAACAGAATCAGCTTATGATAAATTAAAAAATTCAATAAATAATGCAGATGATGAAACTTTAAGTAAAGGATATAAAGAATTATTAAAAGCAGAAAAATCTTATAAAAATGGTTCTGGAACTAATATTTATAAAAATAGTTATGATTACGGACATAGATTACTTGCTTTTTCAATGAAATATCCTGAATTTAAAAGAAATTTTGAAAATGTTATTAAAGAAAAAGGAATAGATATTAGTAAATCTTTATTTGATTTTATGGATATATATGATATTGAAGAAGAAGAATTTGTAGATAATGATTATATGGATTATGATGCTACACAACCTGAATTATTCAATACTATATCTTATAAAGTTGCAGAAGCAATTAAATGCTGTTGTAAAAATAGATAACCTGGAGGAAAATTAAAATGGATAAATTTTTAGTTAGAAAAGATGTTTTTAATCAATTAAGTAAAAGTTTTATGCTTAATGCAGAAACTATAGAAAAGGCAAGGGATAGATCACGTTTAATGCCTAAAAAAATTACAGATAAAAATGGTCATCAAAAAACTGTTTATGTACGTGGAACAGTTGAAGAAAAAGGTATGAAACAGAAAAAAGTAGAAGAACCTACAGAATCAAAATTTAAGGTTGGAGAAACTGTTAATATCAAAGGTAAAAATGGAAACTTTACAATAAATGGAATTGATAAAGATAATTCATTACACGTTAGTAATGATAAAAAAGAATCTTATCATGTTTCAACTAATTATGTATCTCAAAAAGATGAATCAGGAAATAATGGATCAGGAGAAAATAAATCTGATAAACTTCCAGTTTATGTTAATCAATTATCTACAGAGCAGCAAGAAAAATTAAAAAATGCAATAAAACAGAATTTACAGGAAAATGGATTATCAGGTTCGGATTTAGAAGATGCAATTGAAAACGCTATGGATTCTAAAATAAATGATTTATCAGATACAGTAGATGTAAAAAGCGTATTATCAAATTCTTCTAATAATATATCTGGAAGCACTCATACAGAAGGTGATATAGTACAATTTAAGGATAGTATGGGAAAAAAACATAATGGAAAAGTTTTGATGGTAGGTAAAGAAAATGTTACAATTATGGATAATAATACTAAAGTAAATTATGATGTAAAACATGAAGATATTAAAGTTTTAGCCAAAGTAAATGATAAAGATGAAATTAGAAATTTTTATGATGCTAGTGGAGTAAAACCTACATGGAGAGATGGTACTAACGGTTTACAACCGGAATCAAGCGATACAATTGAAGGCTTATTAAAAAATGCAGCAGATGTTCAAAAAGAATTTAGCAAATTAAGTGATAAACGTCAGGACTTTTTTAAATCAGAATTAGGCATTGATACTTTATTACTGAAAAGACCTGAATTAAAGAGTGTCGCAAGAATTCAAGAAAAATTAAAAGAAGATGCTATGGCAGAAAAAGAAGAAGCTGTTAGAAAACAGATTTATGATGTTGATACAGATACATACCATTGTAGAACTATTCGAGATACAGACGGACATACATTTACTTGTAATTCTATTGAAGAAGTATCAAGATTATTTTCTTATTTCAAAAATCAACCTGATATTATAAGAATGAAAAATAATTTTGCTAATCCTAGTGATGTTGGATATTCAGATATTAATATGAATATCAGATTATCTAATGGTTCTATAGCAGAAATTCAATTAAATACTACAGCAAATATTGTTGCAAAAGAACGTTATGGACATTCTTTATATGAAGTATGGAGAAGTATAAAAAGCAATCCAAAATATAAGAATCTTGCTGATACTATGGCAGATGCACAAAAAAAATTATATGGATTATCAAATAAAGATTCAAAAAACGGAACATTTCCAAAAATACAAAAAGATCAGGTTTATGCAAAAGATTTTAAACATAAACCTTATGCAGATGCAATTAGAGATAGTGTTGCAAAAGCAATTCCAGATTTTGAAAAGGCAAGAAAAGAAGGCGTGTTAAATGATAAGACTGTTGAACACTTTAGAAACTTAATTGAATACATTAAATAAACTTGACAATAGTAAACTAATTAGTTTATACTTTTAAAAGGAGGTTTGAAATGAAAGAAGAAAAAATTGAATTTGATATAAATGAACCTACAAATAAATTTTATCTATCATTTAATGATGGCGTGTATGTTCGTAATCGTGATGGTGAATTTCAGATTAGTCTTGATGGTAAATATTTATTACCTGCTGAAATTGATATTACATGGGGTGGACTTGCAAAAGAACATGTTGAAGATATGCTTGAACAAAGAAGAAAAATGTTTGGTAATCCAAAAAATGAAGATAATTAATAACTTGACAAAATAAAAAGTTTAGTCTTATAATATTAATAGATTATAATTAAGATATTTATTTTTTAGATGTGTCAAAAGACAGTCATGACTTAAAAAGTTGTGGCTGTCTTTTTTTTTTAACTTTTTTATTTTGAGGTAAAATAATGGAATTAGATAATGATGTAATTATCCAGGATATATGTAAATCTATTTCAGGTGAAGAAGATGAAAACGGAAATTATAAATTTGAAGTAGAAGCAAGTAATGAAAATTTAGATTTACAGAATCAGATAACTTTACAAAGTGCATTACAGAAATCTAAAGAATATTTTATTACAAACGGTGTAATTTCAGATGATCACCAGCATAAAACAAGAAATCCTGATGGAAGTGTAGAATCTCATAAAGAAAAAATTATCGGTGAACCTATTTCAGTAAAGTTTGATCCAATAAGTAAAAAAACTTTTGTAAAAGGAATTTTATATTCAGGAATTGATGCTGCTAAACCTTATATTGATTTACTTAAAAATAAGTCAAAGTTAGTAAAAGCAAGTATTGGCGGTATTATGCCAAAAATTAAGAAAAATAAAGATGGTTCTGAAACTGTAACAGAATTTATGTGGAATGATTTAGCACTTACTTGTAGTCCGGTGAATTGGACAGTAGGAAGTGCAAAATTTGCAAAATCTATTGGCGTTGTAGATTTTTGTAAGTCTTTAGTTGCTGGTAGTGGAACAGATGCAGAAAGTTATTCAGGCGGTAGAGCATTACAAAATGAAGATTTAGAAGAAAAGACTGTAAAACTTTTAGATATTACAGATGGTGATATTAAAAATGCAGATACAAAAGAAGATGATTTTGAAAAGTCTACAGATATGGAATCTGAAATAATTAAAAAAACAGTAAAAGCAATAGATTCAGGGATATTAGAAACTGAATCTGAAATTAAAGAGTATTTAATCAGAAATGGATTTGACGATGCAAAAGCAAGTGAAATTCTTTCTGAAATAATATTACAGGGAGGAATTAAAATGGCTAAAGGAAATTTTAGTTCTACAATTGATGAACTTCTTAAATCTTTTAAGGAAAATCCTGAAGAAGATAAAAAGAAGAAAAAAATGGATTCAGAAGATGAAGAAGTAACAGATGATACATTATTTGATGATGAAGAAACAGATTATGTTTCTGAAGATGAAAAGATTGAAAAATGTGGCGTAAAAAAATCAATGAATGATGAAGAATCTGATTATCTTGATGCAACTGAATTGATGAAATCAATGGCAGAAACAATTGATTCTCAGAAAGAAGAAATTTCTTGTTTGAAAAAATCAATTGAAGAATTGCAGAACAACATGATTGATGTAACAAAGAGTTTTGGTGATTATCTTAAAACTCCAGTATCACGTCAGACTGTTGTTGAAAAATCTATTGGTAAGGATAATGCTGTAGGAAATACACCTATTTTAATTAAACCTACTAATGAAGATTTTGAAATTCTTAAATCCGCTTTAGTAGCTAGTGCTAAAAAAGGTGAAATTGGTCTTGAAGAAGTTGGATTCTACAATACTGAATTCCAGAAAGCTATGAAAGGCAACAAAATTAGCTCAAATGTTTGGGCAAAAATTAAAACTATTGTTAAAAACAATAACTAGGAGGATAGAAAAATGGGAAACATTTTTGATTCTGATAACGAATTTGAAGTAGGTTCACAGAATATGGACCTTGAAAAAGCACTTGAAGCTGGTTACGGTACAGATGCAGCATCTTATGAAGGTGGTAGAGCATTACAGAGAGAAGATTTGGAAGCAACTCTCGTTTCTGTTCTTGATGTAAAACAGGCAGATTTAAAAGTATTCCATAAACTTCATAAACAGCCAGTATCTTCTACTGTTCACCAGATTAATCGTCAGACTTCTGTTGGTAGTGAAGAATTCCTTTTCAATGGTGAAAATGAAATGGCATCTATTGATGACGCAGAATTCCAGAGAAAAGTTTATGAAACAAAATATTTGTCTAGTGAATGGCAGGTATCTCATCCATTAACAATGACAAATAATGCAACTAATCCAATCAATCAGCAGAAACTTGCTGCTACAATGCGTGTTTCTAAAGCAGCAGAAAGAGCTATTTTCCATGGTAACTCAGCAGCATCACCTAAACAGTTTGATGGTTTGTTAAAAATTATTGAAGATTCGGCTAAAAATACAGATGTATCTGAAAAACTCAGATCAACAGTATTTGATGCACGTGGTTTGGAAATTGGTGAAACAAGTTCAGCAAGTGATATTGATATGTCTTTTGATGAATCTACTTTTGATGAAATTTCTGAAATTGTATATAACAAAGGTGGTGATTTACAGGAAGCATATTTCCCACCAGTTTTGGCAGCACAGTTTAAGGAACTTTATTCTGATAGACTTCGCTTAACAACTCAGGATAATAAATTTGCATTGAATAAATTACCTGATTTAGTTACAGCAATCGGTTCTACAATTCGTATTACAGATGATTGTGGTGCAGATAAGATGTTCAAAGTTAAAGGTCCTATTGTAGCAGCAGGTGATTCAGCTAAAAGACCTAATACACCAACTTCTATTACAGCAACCGCAGCTAGTGCTGGTGATTCGGCTCCAGGAAGTTTTACAGCTTCTTTTGCTGGTAATTATATTTGGGGTGTTCATGCAATTAATCAGTATGGAATTTCGGCAGCCGCAACTACAAGTTCAACATCCGTATCTACTGGACAGAAAGTAACATTAACAATTACACCTGATACAAACGGACAGGCTGCAACTGGATTTATTATTACTCGTACTAGTGCTGGTGGTTCTACACTTATGGAAATGGTTAGAATTAAGAAGGGTTCTGATTCTACTACAACTTATGTTGATTACAACGAAGATTTACCAGGAACAGCACAGATTGTACTTCTTACACCTAACACAGAAGAAATGATGCCTAATACTTCTTTTGCTCAGTTGATGGGATTATCTAACTTCGATTTACCTACAAATTCAGCACTTACTCATCATGGTGTAGTTGCTCTTTACGGTAACTTAGAAGTAAGAGCTCCAGAATTTAATGCTATGATTAAGAACGTTGGTTATAAAAACGGTCTTTATTAATAGATATTGAGGTAATTTATGGCAATAACCGTTGAAAGTTTAAGTAACAAAATTCTCGTTAGTATATCAAATGATACAAGATTCAGTACATTTATATTACAAAGGGAAAAGAATGATTCTCAAAGAATATGGTTAACCTGGACAATTAACGGTTTTGCCGATTTATCTATAGAAAGAGAAGAACCTTTAGAACCTTTACCTATTTCTTTAGGTGATTTTCTTGATTCTGATAACTTAACAGATGGGTTATATCAATACAGATATTATCCATCTGATAAGGAAACACCAGAATGGAATGATTTTGTATTTTCAAAATGGGTAAAATTTGGAACACCTGATAATATCGGGTATTCTTTCAATAATTATCATGCTCCAGAAGGTTCTTGGGGAACAGCAATTACTCCAGATGATGAACGTTATACTTTTCTCTGGGGAACAGATTTTAAGGCAACTAACGGCACTTTTTTTACAGATGAACAAATACAATGGTTTATTGATGCCGCTACAAAAGAAGTTGAAAGAAAATTAAATATTAATTTAATAAAAAGAGTATATTATTGTGAAGATCAGGCAAAGAAATTTGAAAAAAATATAGATTATGATGAAGAAGAAGCATTATATGATTATTCAACAAGAAAAATAAGTAGATACGGAATGATACAGACTAAACATAGACCTGTTTTAGATTTAACTAGATGTACTTTAATCAATCGTGGTGAAGATAAGGATTTATTAAATTCAACTACAATTGATAGAAAAAATGGAATAATTAAATTTTTAGATAGGGCATTTATGCCTAATGACACAACTAAAAATATTCAGACAGCAATAAGTCGATGGGGTACTGAAACATTACAACCGCATTTATTTTATTCTATTAATTATTCGGCAGGTTATAGAAATAGCGATGAAATACCTAACGATTTAAGACAAATTATAGGAAAGGTCGCTGCCGTATCATTACTAAACGTAATCGGTGATGGTCTTATGTCAGGTTTTAGTAGTTCTTCTTTAAGTATGGATGGAATTAGTGAATCATTCAGTTCTACTCAGTCAGCTACTAGTGCTTACTTTGGAGCTAGAATTGCAGAATATAAAAAAGATTTAGAATCTTATTTTGAAGAAAATAAATTTAAATTCGGTTTTTACAAAATCGGATGTTTATAGGAGGCTCTTAAAAATGAAAAGATTATTTAATCCTAGAAAAATTGAAAAGGCTTGTCCTGTTGGTTCAATGACAGCAGAAACTCTTACAAAATTAGTAGATAGCGTTGATGCACTTGAAACAAAATTAGCAGGTGTATTATCGGCTACAGCTTCTCAGAGTGGAAAGGCATTGGTTATTGGATCAGACGGTAACGTGAAAGTTGCAACCTGATGTTTTTCATAATTTTTTCATCGGGTTTACAATAAGGTTTTTCCGGTCCTTTCCAAAAAACCGGATTTTTTTTTAGTTAAGAGGTAATATCATGGGTCAAGGCTTAGGCAGAAATACACCTGTAGTATTAACACTGGGTAAAGATAATTATGAAGCACTGATTGAACGTCATGGTCAATGGATTAGATGGAGGTCGGCTTCAAAATGTAGTTGTGTTCAATCAGGAAATATGCAACCTGATATTAGATGTCCTTTCTGTTCTGGTCGAGGATATACATATAAATATCAAAAATCTCAAATAGTTTATGAAAATACAATTTTACAAGATGCAGCAAAACAGATATTAACATTAAATTCAGATAAAGAAGATTGTGAATTAATAGAAGTTTATGATTTTAATGGAAACAGATTAGAAAATGCTGAAAAAAATGGTTTATTTGTAACACTTAATGAATCTCATAATTTAGTAAAAGGAACTTATTATACTGTAGTTTTAAGAAAAAAAATTGAACAGGAATTAGAGCAAGTTCAACCGATTAAAAATAATTTAGGTTATTATATAATAGAAGAATTAAAAGTAGGTAAAACTAATATTGATGGTTTATATCATAATTCAGTTGGTGATATTTTACATATAGATAAAATTACAGATGCAAATGGTTTAGAATATGAACCTAAAGAATTCCGATTAAATCAGTTTAGGATTGAGAATCATATTGAAGAAACAATTGATGATGAAACCGGAGAAAAAATAATAACTGAAATTCCTATTGCAGAACCTATTACTTGTCAAGGAATAAAATATATACCACCTTTTATTTTTGCTTTATTAAATCAGAATTTAAGTCAAGCAGATATTCAGGCTGTTGCAGATTTTCAGGGTGATGCTGTTTTAACATTTCCTTATGAGTGTGATGTTTCTAATGACGATGTTTTGACAGTTTTATCTGGAAGTTATACAAATAAAGAAGTAATGATAAGACAAGATTGTGAATTTGATGTTTTAGGCGTTTATTTCGTTTACGATATAATTAGTTGTACTGGAATTCAAAATGGTCAGATTGTAGAATATAAAGAAGGTATAGATTTTGTAATTGTAGCAAATAATAAAATCAAATGGCTTGAAACAGAAAATAGTAATTATCCTGATGTATCAGATACTTATTCTATTTCTTATCATGTTTTACCAACATATAAAGTTGTAAAACAAATTCCTCAGTTAAGAACAAGTGAAAATCAACGTTTTCCTAAAAAAGCGGTTGTAAAATTATTTACTACATATAGTGAAAAACTCGGAGCAAATATTCAGGCTATCGGTAGAAATGGTTACGATGGAAGTTATTAGTTATGGATAAAATAAGTCTTGATTTTGATTTAGATAGTCTTAATACTCTTAATAATTATATAACTAAAATCGGTGCTGCAAATAAAGAAGTTTTACCTAATACTTCTAATGCTTTTCATCAATCGGCTCAGTATATTCAAAATGTATGGTCAAATTATTTATACGGAAACGATAAATTAGACGGTATTGATGCACTTGAAAAACCGTTAAAACCTAAAGATGTAAATTTTAGAATTACAGATAAAGATGATTTTCATTCATCTGTATCGGCAACATCTGATAGACTTAATGAAATTCAAAACGGTAAAAATCCTGTATATTATGATATGAAACAAACGCATCCATACGGAAAAAAAAGCAGGGTAAGTAAAAAAGGAATTCCTTATTTAATTATTCCTTTCAGGTGGGCAAGTCCTAATGGAAAAGGAACTAAAAGAAGATGGAATAATGTAATTCCACAGAAAAATTATGAAACTGTAATAAAAGGTATGTTAATGAGTGAAGTTATGCCTAAAGGAAGTAAACCTAGGCTTGAAAAAAATGCAAGTGGAGAACTTATTGAACGTGCTTCTTATACCTGGAAAGACAGATTAAAACCTGATGATGCTTTTGATGATAGAAGTGTCGGTATGGTTAGAATGAAAGATGTAAGAGGAAGTACATATTTTACATTTAGAGTTATTTCGGCAAAATCACCTCAGGGAACATGGTTATACTGGCGTGATGGAACAGATGCCGTTGATATGTTAGGAGCTTTGAGAAGAACTGTTAAAGATAATGTTGAAAAGATTATTGAATCAGGAATTAGAGCAGATATAGGTAATATGTTTTAATAATTGACGTATAACGATTATTAATTTATAATATTTATAGATTAAGTGTGTCTTAAAGGCAGCTATAAATTTCTAGTAAATTTATGGCTGTCTTTTTTTTTAACCTGAGAGGTTTTATGGTATATTATATAAATTTTGGTTTTGTATTAGAACAGGCACTCGCAGATGTTATGAAACGATATATTGATAGACTTCATTTAGACGAAGTTTACGGTAATTTTCATATATCTGTAGTCAATGATCATCCTTTTGCACACATGATTGTAGATGAACATATCAGGGCAAGTGATACATTTCCAGCAATAGTAGTATCAACTCAATCTGATTCTAAACCTGGTGATTTAGCAAATGTACCTAATCAGACTTTTGGAATCGGTATGACTTCTACAGAATTAGATAATTTTATCAATTTAGGAATGAGAGATAAAACAAAAATAAATTCTAATGGAGAAGTTGAAGTAATTAAAAAAGGCGGTGTAATTCAAAGAGAGAGAATTCCAGGATTTATTTTAATAAGTGATCCGTCAAGAGTTGCAAAATTAAAAGAAATAGCAGATTCAAGAACTTCTCAGGATATACCAGGTAAAGTTTACGGAATACAGGTTAATTCAAGAAGGCGTGATAAAGTATCAATAGAAATTTGGTGTGAAAACAATCAACTAAAAAATGAATTATATGAACATTTAAGACTTTTATGTACCAGTAGTTTAGAAAAAGTTTTACAGGAACAATATAGTTGTTTTGATTGTAGTATTTTTGATAATTCAGTATCAGGTGAAAGAGGTTCAAATTATAATTTTGATTTTGATACTTTGCTTTATGGAAGTCATATTTCTTTTGATGTTGATTATAACGTTGCTCAATATATATTTGATACAGAAATTACAGAATTAAATAAGGATATTATCGTGGAGGTAATTAATCATGTCAAAGAGTAAAGAGATAATTCAGGAAGAAATTAATTTTTCTACTGATGAAAAAAAAGTGGTTCAGGAAATAAAACAACCTGAAAAATCAATAAAAAAAGTGGAGGATGTAAGTTTAATGGCTAAAACAAAGACTTATGGATTAACTTATTATTTACAGCGTTATCCACAGAATAAGTATGTTGAAGCAGCATTGAAATCACAATATTCAAAAGAACAACATACAATTGCTGATTGGGATAAAATTGTAGCAAATATTAAAAAACGATTAGGAATAACTAATTAAATTAAGGAGGCAAAAAAATGGGAGTAAGTCCAGCAATATTTGAATCGGCAGGTCAAATTTCTCAGCATTATGTACCTGGCGTATATTCAAGAAGTTCTAATATTACAAGTCCATCTGGTGTATCATCTGGAAACCTTGTAATTTTAGGTAATTCAATGGGAGGAAAACCGCTTGAACTTTTACAGTTTAATTCACTTTCAGAAGCTAAAGATACACTTATTGACGGTGAATTATTAAAAGGAATCGGTTATGCTTTCAAAGGTTCTAATGTATACATTCCACAGAAAGTATACGCTATGAGAGTTAATAACGGTTTACAGTCAACTGTAACACTTAAAAACTCTGAAACTGATGTACTCAAAATTAAATCATCTGATTATGGCTCACATTGTAATCAGATTAAAATTATGGTATCTAACGGTAGTTTAGGAGCAAATTATCGTAAAATTGAAGCTGGTTACAAAGATTATAACACAGTAATTGATAACATTGGTAAACAGTCAATTTTCATCAATTATGGTGGTGAAGGTGATAAAGCAACTTGTACAATTACTACAGAAGGAATGACTTTACAGGCTTTTGAAGATAATGTAGAAATTACAGAAGATAAATTAGAAATTTCTTTTGAAGATTATCCAAATTTACAAGACGTTGTTACTAAAATCAACGATAGCGGTATATATTCGGCTAATCTTTTAGATGCAGATTCTCAGGCAAAATCAAATGAATTAGACAGTTGTACTTCTACTGTTATTTCAGAATATGTTGATGATGAACCTCTTACAGATGGTGCAACATTCTATTCTAATTTACAGGCATTTATAGACGCAATTAAATCTATTCCATTATTTGATGATGTTGAAATCTTATCAATTGCAAGATTAGTTCCTGATACTACAGGTGATGTATTTACATATTTTACTGGTGGATCAAGTGGAACTAACAGCTGGGCGTTGGCACTCGAAAAACTTGAAACAGAGGATATTCAGATTATTGCAACACCATCAACAGATAATTTAGTTCATGCTCAGATTGTTGCTCATTGTATAGAAATGAGTAATGTAAATAACAGAAAAGAAAGAACTTGTTTCTTAGGAACTAATTATAATATCTCAGATGATGACGGTATTAATTACGCAAAATCACTTAATTCTAAATTTGCATCACTTGTAATTGATTCAGGCGTTGCACTTAATCCAATTAATAACACTTCTGAAAATATCGGCGGTTCTATTATTGCTTGTATGTTGGCTGGTATGGAAAGTGCTATGAGTGTTGCTGAACCTTTAACTTATAAAACAATCAATGTTTTAAGTTTTACAAAAAAACGTACAATTTCAAATATTGAAAACCTTATTAAAAATGGTGTTACTTGCTGTAATCCTAATCCTGAAAATGTAAACGAATTTATTTGTATTCGTTCAATCACAACATTCCAGGGTAACGGTGATTTAATTTCAGTTGAAAGAAGTATGACACGTGAAGCTTTATTTATGGATAGAGATTTACGTAATGCTTTTGCAACCGGAATTGGTGGAACTAATAACACTTCTGAATCAGCAATTATCCAGACTTTAAAAGATAAGGCTAATGAATGGAAAATCTCAGGTTTAATTATTCCAAAAGGAACTGATAACGTTTGGAATATTTCTGTAAGATTTAGCGGTGATAAAGTATATTTACAGTATGCAAGATACTTAACAGCTCCAAGAAATTTTGTATTTATTACGGCTGTAAATCATGTATACGAAACTACAATTGAATTATAGTGAGGTAAAGAAATGGAATACAATATTGCACAAGATTTGTTAGTACGTGGTACTTCATGTTGGGTAAGAGTTGGCTCAACAGCTTCTGATGCTCAGGAAGTTGGATTTGTCGATTCTTTTAGAGCAAGTAAATCTATTCAATTACAGGAAGCAGCCGTTTGCGGTTCAATTGTACCAGCATCAATTGATCCACAGGGTATTCGATGTACTGTATCAATGAGTGGCTTTCTTGCTAACAAAGATGTTTACAACGGAACTCAGGTATTTAATGGTGGTGGTAAAGTATCATTGGCAAGTTTTAATCCTGATGATGATGCTTTCATTTTGGAAGAAGTTATTACTAAATTTCCATATATGGATTTTTATGATAAAAAAACTAAAGCTATTATTGCAAGTTTTTCAACTGTAATTCCTGAACAGTATAACGTTGCTGCTAACGGTGGTTCTTATATTAAATCAGATATTTCTATGAGAGCAATCAAAATGTCTAGCGGTAAAGATTATACAACTACTATTATTTAATTCAATTAGGTTGTCTTTACAGAATTATATATTTTGTAAAGACAATCTATATATTTTTATATATTTTAATGAGGAAAAAAATTATGGAATTAGAAAAATTAGAAACAAAAGAAGAAGAATTAACAGATATTCAGAATAGAGATTTATTCAGAAGTATTGTTATGGGTGAAGATGTAACAGAAACTATTGATACTAGTAGAGGTGAATTTAAAATTAAATTTCCTCGTGCAAGAGATTTAGAAGCAATTTCTAGGGTTTGTGCTAGTAGATTAATGGGAATTCCTGTTCAATGTTTTGATAACATTACTTACAATATGATGCAGATGATTGCATATTTGGATGTAGTTGTTTTAAGTGGTCCAGATTGGTATGAACTTGCTAAAAAGAAAAGTAATTTTTCTTTTAGAGATATTCCAGATGTGGAATTTATAGAGGAGGTTTATGCTAAGGCATATTCCTTTCGCCAGAAAGTTACGGAAAAGATTAAATCAAATAAAGGACCAGGAAATAACAAAGTGGATGCCGATAGAAGTAGCAATAATCCTGATGAACCAGGTTTGTTTGATGAATTCTCCGGTGAACAAAGAATTGATGGATAATGACTATCAATATATAGTTTTTGAATTTAATATGAATTTTTCAATTGATTCATTAAGAAAATCTTATTATGAATCAAAGAAAAAATTAAAAGAAAACGATAATGATGATATTTTAAGGGAGTTAGGATATTCAGATAGCGATATTTTGAATAAACATGACTTGACTTAAAAGAGGTAATATATGGAAACAATGGAATTTGATGTAACCGGTAATTTACGTTTTAATACTCAGCAAGGTATTAATGATATTAAGAACGTTACTGATAATCTTAAAAATAGTGGTCTTGATGGCATAGGTGGTGTTCAGGGCGATAAACTCATGAATAATCTTGCTTTTAATTTGCAAGGTTTGAATGATGTTCTTAATCAGGTTATGTCAAATTTCAAGGTTTTCAATGATCAACTTAAAAATAATAAAGCAATAAATCAAAGTACAACACCAGGTTCTACAGATGACGTTTCAGGTGAAAATAATATATTTAAAAGATTTGGCGGTAATGTAAAAAGCGGTATATCTACAACTTTAGGAATAACTGGAATCGGTTTAGGTGCTTATCAAGGTTATCAGGCATATCAAAGGCAGATGATGAGAGGTAACTGGCTAGATGCTGGAGTTACCGGATTAAATACGGCATCAGGTGTATTATCAGGTTTTGGTAGTTCTATGATGGGAGCTGGTACGGCTCTTATGGGTACACCGTTAGGAATTCCTCTTGCTTTAGTTGGCGGTTTATTAAGTTTAGGCTCTCAGGTTGTAAAAGGTGTATCGGCTAAAAAAGAAACTGAAAACGAAGCATATAGAATGTACTCTGAAAACTTTGATAGATTTGATAAATTTAATATTGCTTATGGAAAAAGTAATATTTATGAAAAAAATTCTGATGGAACAATAAAATACAAAACGTATGATGAACAATCAAAGGCGGCGGCAACTGCAACATTACAAATGGTTAAAGCCCGTAATATAGCAACTGGTTTGTCAGATGCAGATTTTATTGATGATGTAAACAAATTAGCAAGATATGGATTTAACAAAACAGATATAGAGCAAGTTGTACAGAGATCCGCTTATGCTGCTAATTGGACAAATGCAGATAAAGATTCTATAGAAAATCTTGTAGGATTATATCAAAAATACGGTAATAATGGTTTAAACACTTTAAATAGTTTATTTGCTAATAAAGGTAAAGGTGGATTTACAGATGTACAATTTGATGAATTAATACAGGGTATAACTAATGCTATGGAAAAAGGTATTTCAAAGGGTTTTGTAGTAAATACTAATAATATGTTGAAAAGTCAGGAAGCATTAAAAGTAGCATCTGAAGGAGAGAAATTCAGTGCATTTTGGTCTGGTTCTGAAGGACAGAAAAGAATAGAAACTTTTGCCAATGCTATGGGTGGAGCAAAAGGATTAAATTCTGTTGAAGATGTTATAATGTATCGGGCAGCAAGTGAAGTTTTAGGTAAAGATAAAAATGGTATTCAGGATGTTAGACAATATCTTGAACAAGGTAATTTTGATGAAAAATATTTACAAAATTTAAATTCTCAACTTACAAAATATTATGGTAACGATGAAAATTCATGGGTTGCTGCGTTAGAAAAAATGGGATTTTCTACAACCTTAGCACGTCAATATTATAATATGAGAGGTAAAATTTCAGGTATACAAAATGGTAGCATAAAATTAAATGATGGAACTATAATTAATGCAAACGAAACAGCAGGTACGAAAGCACAAGATTTAGAAAATGAACTTACTAGAAAAGAAGCTTTTAATGTTGATAATTTAAGACGATTACAAAATGAAATTGTTTGGAAAGTATCAGATGTTAATGATGATTTATATGATTCAGGCGTTTTTGGAAATGTTAAAGATAATCCAGTAGGAATAAGTTTAAAAGAATTAGCTTTTGAAGCTACTAACGGTTCATCTACATCTATACAGGCTCAGGCTTATATTACAGCAGTTCAGTTAGAAAAAGAAGCTAAAAGAACAGGTAATAATCAAAAGTTACAGAGTTATTATGATGCTGTTGCAAGTGTGGTTACTGATGTAGATAAAGAAGGTGGTTTTGTTTTTAATGAAACAAAATTGGAAGAAATAATTACTAAAGCCATGCAAGGAGTAACAGTTCAACTTGTTACTAATTAATAATTGACATTAAAAAAATAGTATAATAAAATATATATAATTGATGTGTTAAAGACAGTCATTATTTCTAGGAATAGTGGCTGTCTTTTTTTTGTTTTAAAGGGAAAAAATATGGAATACAAAATTCAATCGGCAAGTCCGGTTATTAAGTTATATCATTTTACAAACAATAAAAAAGATCTCTATCATATTTTTTCAGCAAGTGATAAAAATAATTTATATTCTTCTGGTCAAAATTTACAAAATTATTCTTTTCAGCGTTCAACCAATACTCTAACAGGTAGTTTTTCTCTTACAGTTAAAGAAGATGTAAAAGTATTAAAAGAAGATGATTATTTTATGAACAAAGTATCTACTTTTGATTTAGTTGAAATATACGAAAAAAACGAACAGAAGTTAGATTTTATGGGAATAATTACGTCAGTTAGTTATAATGCAGATGCTTCAAGTTTGTCAAAATATATTTCTATTCAGGGTAAAAGTGCTATTTATTTGCTTGATTCTCTTAATATCTGTATGGATGTTACAGCTATGGCAATATCTGAAACAGGTATTCAGTCCGAAATGGAAGATATTTTATTGACGGCTCAAAATTATACAGATAGTGTAAAAACAGCATTACAAGAAGTTTATAACAAATTTATTGAAATTGTAAAAAAGAAAGCAACAAATGTAAGTAATTCAGGATTAGTAGATTTTATATCATTATGTTTTAATACTAATAATATAGTAAAAGTTGTTCCTGATAATTTAGAATTTGTTTTACCGTTAGTAAGTACCTTTTTTAATAATTCTGTTGTTACTTATCCTCAGTATATTCAAGGTTATTTTGATTCAAATATATATGAATTATTTGAAAACATTGAAAATGGTAAACAGAATATTACTTTAAGATTAAAACCTTTTGATTTTACAGATTGGAATAACCTTAAAACAAAAGAAATAAAAGCAATTGAATTGGTATCATATACTTTCAGTAAAAGCATAGATCAGGTATATACTACATTTTATTCATCAATCGAAGGCAGCGAATATTCAGCAGAATATTATGTACGTGCAAACGATAAAAACTTTTTAGAGCAGAATAATAATAAACTTGCTTTATATGGATATAAACCTTTAAGGGCAACATTTAGCGGTTATCAACCTAATCAAAACAAAGATTTAGGTATTAAATTTAAAGAACTTAATAAGAAATTAAGAAACTGGTATGAAAATCTTGATGAAATGTATTCAGGTACAATTACTGTTATTAATTTAAAAGATGAAGATGCAATAACAATTGGAAATAAATTATCTTTTATTGGTGGTGAATTCTATATAACTGGAGAAGATCACCAATGGAATTATGGCTCATCACCTAGAATAATCTATCATGTTGAAAGAGGTGGTGAATATAAAAACGGTAAATTCTCAATGCTTAAAAACATTACTAAACCGCTTAATGAATTAGAGAAAACTGAAAACGGAATAAATGGAGTGATGTAGAATGTTATTACGCAAAGTTAGTACAAAAGCAGAAATGAATAAATTGTCTAATAACACTTATTATGATGGTGCTATAGGATTCTGGGGCATTGTTTATGAAGTAAATTCTTCTCTTAATACTGTAAGTGTAAAATCATTAAACGGTATGAAATACGGTGAAATTAAAGTATTAAGTAGAGAATGGGTTTGTAAAAACGAAGATAAAAATTATGTATCAAGTGAAAGAGATTTACCACCTGTAAATTCAATTGTATTTGTTTTAACACCAACACATTCTATTTCAGGTGCAATTGTAATAGGCTCAGGAATTCCTTTAGGTGAACCGGAATTACAGGAATTACTTGCAGATGAAAATAATAAAACTCAGATTCAGGAATTTAATGATATAAAAGAAAAGATTGATTGCGGTGGATGGAAGTTTAAGAATTTTAATAAGAATGGCAATAAAACAATAATATCTAATGATGAAAATATTAAAATAGAATTAATAGAAGAAAATGATACTCAAAAATCATTAAATCAAGGAATTAATATAACGGCTTTTGATAATGAAATAAAAATTAATAGTGATGGAATTACAATTAATTCTAAGTCAGGAAAAAATATTAATCTCAATGGAGATTCAAAATCTCTTGTAACTTATGCTGCTTTAAATACAGCATTAACTGAATTTTTAACTCAATTAACAACGTCTATGACTATTACGCCTATTGCTGGAAATGGAACTTCACAGGAGACTTGGCTAGATTTTCCTACTTCTATTGATATATCAAATGCAGAAGCTACTAGAGTAAAAACGTCATAAAAGGAGGTAAAAATTGAAATACTTTAATGAAAACTTTTATAAAAATAGTTATCTCTTAGAATTCATGCAGGGTAATAATCCTGATAATACAGAATATTTTACTTTCAGTTTACCTCCACAGAGTGAAGAATTTATTTATGCTCAGCGTATCGGCGAAACTAAAACTTTTGGTGGATCTGTTTTTGAAGATTATGGAAATGATGTTGTAAAAATTACTTTACGTGGCTCAACTGTTAACGAAGAAATAAGAATTATAGATAAATTTACTCAGGGTAAAGAATACCTTAATGGTGAAGAAGAAATATTTAAGTTACAGAAAATTATTAATAAATTTGGTGAAAAAAATAATCTTGATAATAAAGTAGTTAATTTATATTGCTTATCAAGTAAAGAAAATAAATACTGGCGTGTTATCATTAATGATTTTCAGATTAATAGAAGTAAAGATAGTCCATTATCTTATTCATATACACTTAGTATGACAGGTTTACCAACTAATAAATTTTCAAAATATAAAAGAGAAAAGGCTGGTAAATTTTTTGACGGCTTTAGAAATTCAGTTAATAATTGCTGTAATGATATAAGAAAAGGTCTTAACTGTTTAAGTGATGGTTTGGAAGTTTATAGAACAGGGTTAGATTTAATTCAGGAATGTAATAACGCTATTGATAAAGTTGAAACTTCATTATTACTTTATGAAAATATTATAAGTGGTTATGTAACTTCTACAACTTCTTATATTACAGAAACAACTGGTTTATTAGATAATGTTGTTTCATCATCTTTAAGGCTTACTTTAGGTGTCGGTTTAACTTTATATAATGATATAGCAGATATGAATAAAAAGGTCCATAAAATAGTTGAATATGTTACAGATTTTCCAGAAAAAAATATTTATTCAGAATTAGTTGAAAGATATAAACTTGTAACAAGTGATATTAAAGAAACTTGGATAAGTGTATCTAATGAAATGGAAGATAAATCTACAGAAGCTTTTGCAGATGTAAAAAATTTGAATAATATTCTTACGGTTGCAATTATTCCTGGTTCAAATAAAGAAGATGATAAAGCAATTATTTGTTACGGATATACTCAAAAAAGGGTAACTGATTCTGATACATGGGATTCATTGGCTTATAATTATTATGGTGATAGTTCTTTAGGTTCATTAATTGCCGTTTATAACAGTGAAGATGATATTTTAAAACCTGGTAAAACAATTAGAATACCAATTATCAATAAAACAAATTCAGTAGATGAAAACAATAAAATATATACTTCACCTGATAAGACTGATAATTACGGTAGTGATTTAATGATTAATGAAGATGGTGATTTAGATGTTAGTACAAGTGGTGATTTTTCAACCGTTACAGGTGTAGATAATTTATCTCAGGCAATTAGTTCTCGTTTACAAACAGGCTTGGATTCAAGAATTCATCTTGTTACTTACGGAATTAAAAATTTATTAGGCAATCCTTTAACGGCAGAAAATTATATTATTGCATCAATTAAAGAAACAATGTTGAGTGAACCTAGAATTAAAAGTATTGAAAAAATATCTTTTAATGGTAAGGGTGATAAATTAAATATAAATGTTCAATACAGAGATATTAATAATATTGATCAGTTTTACGGAGGTACAATTTAATGAATGTTCAAAGTTTTAGCGATATATACAATAGATTAAAAAATAGATTTATTGCGAATCAGAATAAAATAACCGACCTTAATGAAGGTTCTATTATTTCTACTATTTTTGAATCAACGGCAAGAGTATTAGAAAAAGAATATATTGACGTTAGAAATGGTTATACAAATAATCTTAAAGCAATTGCTTATTCTCTTTTTGGATTTAAGGCTAAAGAAGGTCAAAAAGCAACGGCAAGAGTTATTTTTTCACGTACTAACGCAATTGATAAAACTACTACAATTCCAGTAGGAACTAAGGTTAGTAGTGGCTCTTATATTTTTATTACAACAAATGTTGGTACAATTGCAAATAATCAAGTAAATTCAAATGAGGTTATAGTTCAGGCTGAAAATGTAGGAACAGAATATAACGTTAAGGCAGAAACAATTAATATTATTATATCTCAGGTATCGGATGACGTTGCTACTGTTAAAAATTCTAATCAGGCATCCGGTGGATTAAATGCAGAAACAGAAGATGAAACTCTTGCACGATTCAAGATGTATATAAACGGCTTACAGGGTAGTAATTATTATGGAATTAAATCTGTATTATTGGAATTACCTGATGTAAGAAGTGTGTCGATAGAGGAGCAATTTCCACCTTTAGACCATATTTATAATGCTGTTGTTTATGTTGATGATGGTACAGGTAATTTACCAGATGCACTAAAAGAAGAAGTAATGTTAAAAATCAATGGTAATGATTCAAGTGATGAACCAGGATGTAGAAGTGCTGGATTAAATTATAAAGTTCAGGCAGCAACAATTATTCCTATTAATATTTCTGTAAACTGTTCAATTTTAAGAACGGACCATACAACAGCAGATTTTGACATTGAAAATGCTTTACAGGAAGAAATTAATAATTTAGGTATTGGTGAAAGTGTTTTATTGACAAATGTAATTTTAAGACTTAGAAGAATTAGTTATGTCAAAGATGTATCTAATTTAACACTTAATGGAAGTGCAGCCAATGTTGTTATTAATACACATTCAATTGCACGTTGCAATACAATTAATGTTACTTATACAGATTTATAGAGGTGTAACTAATGACTAATGGAGAAAGATTAATTAATAATTTTCCATCTACAATAAGGAAAGATTCTAAAATTTTTTCAGCTTTAGTTGCAAATTCTACACGTACTGGAGCATTGGAAACTGTTATTGATGACTTAGAAAAATACGCAAATGAATATTCTAAAACTAAAGATATATATGATGAAATTGGAGAAATGCTTGATAAAACAACAGATTTCTTTACTTTCCTAGAACGTTTTACAGATGAATATGATGAAGCATTAAAAAATAGAATTGCTGCAATTTTTGTTAGAAATAATGATGAAAAATGGGGAAATCCTCATAACGTTAAAAATGTATTCAGACAATATTTTAAGTCAGGAAAAATTTTCCTTATTGAAAATACCGATATATTTACTTTAGATGAAGATTACGGAAGTAGAAATAAGTCTTTAGTTGTAGATGGTGATTTTCAAAATGAATCAGAATTATGGGAATTATCAAATAATTCAATTATTGATCCGGTTGCAAGGTTTAGTCGAAGTTACGGATTATTACTTGAATCAAGTTCAGATTTTGCTAAACAGGATATAGAAGTTGATACAAGTTTATATGATGATTACGAAGTTAGGGCAGATGATACTTATACTTCTATTGCAAAAATGTTTTACGGAAATGAAACTTTAGCAGATTATATAAAAGAATATTCAGATAATCCTGATACTTTAGTTGTAGAAGAAGAAATAAAAATTCCTAAAAGGAATGTATATTTCTTACATTTCTTTTTGAAGGGGAGTTGCGGTGTAATAATTAAAGATTCAGATAATAATAAATATTGGAATAATATAGAAAAGAAATGGCAAAATGCAAGTATAACGAATACTTTTACTAGTAAAACAAATGAATGGACCGATATAAATTTGTTTACGTTGAATGGATATAAAGAAGAAGATACTTATTATTCTGTTCAGAATATTCAACTTACTTTTATCGGAAATAGCGGCGGTTATGTTGATTATATAAGATTATTCAAGAAACAGGATAATCCTTCTTTTTCAATGTTATGTCAATTTGAGGGTAATACATCCGAATCGGCTCTTGCACTTGCTACAGGTGGTGCTGATATAGATGCAGAAACTCATACAGAAGATGAAAAAATTGTAATTGACGGACCGGAAAAATTTGATAATTTTGGTTATTACGAAAATGTTTATATAACCGGTGCTACATCTGGATTTGCTCAGGATTTATACGATGATTTACTTGAATATGTAAAATCTAGCGGTGTTCAAACATTTTTAGAGATCGTAAATAGAGATGAATAAAAGGGAGGCTTAATATGGCAAAATTAACATCATCTAAAGTACAACCTAATGAAGTTGTTAAAGCTAATGATATAACTTTTGGATTTGATTCACAAATTGATAATGTTGCAAGTTTAATGAAAGGGTTGCTTGACGCAAATAATAACTTTGTTATTAATGGCGTTGTAACACCAGGCTCAAGCGGTATGACTGTTGATATAGGTGCAATTTTAGGCGTAAACAAAAATACAGGCACAATGTTTTTAAATACCGATAAAACTGAAAACGTTTCTTTATCTAATGGTGGTGATGACACTAGAATTGATATTATTGAAGTAAGAGGTAATTTTTTAGATACAACTCAGGAACAGAGAGCTTTTATTGATTTTGATACTAAAGAAAAAACATTACAAAATGTTTATACACGTAAAGAATTAAATTTTGAAGTTAAAGTAATTGAGGGTACAGAAGGTAATCCAATTGCTCCATCTGTAGAAGAAGGCTGGGTAAAAATTGCAGAAATTGTAGTATCGGCAGGTGCAACAAGTACAGATGCAAGTGAATGTACAATCTATAACATATCGGCTTTAACAATTGGAGAAACAAATACCGGATGGACAGCAGATTCTACATCTGTATATAATATCGGATATATTTCAGGAATTAATGGCAGATTTTTGGCTCAACATGATGGATCAGGAAAACACCGAGCAAATACAATTGGTGCTAATAATATTATTTTGTCTGGTGCAAACAGTCTTACAGGTTCAGGAATTTCAATTGGTGCAGCAATTTCTCTTAATGGTACATCATATCCTAGTACAGCATCAATTAAAGATATGGTAAATACTATTGCTGCTAAAGTTACAGATTTGTTTAATAATTATTTGAAAAACGGTGCATTTAATTTTAATGGAGAAATCGCTATTAGCGATATAGTAGAATCTAATGTATTAACAAATGCAATTAAAATTGGTGCAAGTGGTGATGGTACAGCATATTGTAAAATAGGAAATAATACAATTTTTACAATTACTTCTAATGGTACAATTAGAATGTCTAACGGTTATACAGCATCAAATAGTTTAGATTTAGTAACAAAATCAATTACAGATAATCTTAATACTTTAATTAATAATTTAACTACAAGAGTATCACAACTTGAAGCAGAAATTGATCCAACAGTAGCAATTAATACGGCTTTTAGTAAATTTAATGATACAAAAAAAATAAGAGTTGCAACAACTCAGGAAATAGAATTATCAGGCTTACAAACAATTGACGGTATAAGTGTTCAGGCAGACAATATAGTTTTAGTAAAAAATCAAACAGATAAAACACAAAATGGAATTTATATCGCCTCTAGTGGTAACTGGACCAGAGGAAATGAACAGTGGGAAGAAGATATATATTTTGCTAAAAAGTTTTTAAGTATTCAGGAAGGAACAACTAATGGCGGTAAAGTATTTATTACTAAAAAAGACACTTTTACTGTTGGTACAGATAACATTGAATTTTTAGAAACTTATTTTAGTTTTAGAAATAAAGCATATACAGTACCTATTAGAAATGAAAATGGAAATCTTGAAACAAATGCTCCGTATCATAATAATGAGTGTGCAAGACTTATAGATTTATATGATGCTACTGTACCAATTGTTTTTATGACTTGTGAAACTGATGCAAAAGAGCAAAATAAAGCTTGTTCATTTTCTAATTGGAATGGTAATTTTCATTCTGGATGTATTATTAGTGTTTTATTTACAGAGGGTTCTTCATATAGACATCAATCTCATGGAACTAATAACTGGGGTTTACCAGATGGACTTGATCCAACATCTTCAATGACTTCAAGTAGTGATAAAGCAACTAGTAATACTATTACTTGGGATAAAGCTCCAGTTTTAAGTTTATATTATGGTTATCAATCTCCTTTATGGTCAGCTCCAATAAAAGTTGGTGGTGAATATGCTGGTGCAAATTTTATAAAACCTGGTGAAGTTCATCAATTTTTATATTATCAGGATGAAAGAAGTATAGCAGGTGTTCCTGATCAATATTCATGTTTCTATGATATAACAGGAAGTATAATATATGAATTAGATTGCGGTAGTTCAGGCGAATGTCATATCTCAAAAAATAGGAACGGTTTAATTGAACAAGATGGTAGAAAAACTGGTAATACAACTTATGGTCCTGTTTATTTTCCAGTACCTTATTATGATACTAAATATAAAATATATACAACAATTATTACACAAAAAGTTACACCAGATAATTCTACAGTTACTTGTTTAGTTAAACCAGAAAATGTACATTATTTTTATTGTTTTGAAAAGTATACAACAAGTTATGGTGGTGGAGAAGCTAGTGAAGAATATTTTTGGTTTACGAAAGGTAAATAAAACATGTCATCTGTATATAATATAAGTATTTATACAGATGACTTTTAATTTAATAACCTGTTACAAAAATATCAGCTTTTTTATTTTTTGTATACAAATATCTGAATTCAAAATAGTTACCTTGTTTACCATTTTGAAACATACCTGATTTATCTGGATTATCTAAAGCTTCCCATGATGCAAAAGTAATATAATAATTAGAATTGTTATTATTGAATGGTACAAATAAATATATATCATTATATATTATTATATCATGAGTTGCTGTTAAAGTTGGTTTAAAATATTGTTCAATTAAACCGTTCAAATTTTAATTAAAAGCGGACCAATATATACCAATATTATGATTATCACCTGAGTTTAAACCGTATACACGTGCATAAAAAGTGTTTTCTCCATTAATCCTACAGCATATATTAGAAACAGATTCAAAATTAGATTTAACTCTTGGAGCAATAGTAATTGTATAATTTGCATTATTAAATGGAACTGGTGTATAAATATTTGCCGAAATATCTCTACCCTCACTTCCATTATAAGTTCCATTTTGTTTAATTAAAGCGTTCGTAAAATTTTAATATCCCTCAGTTGATAAATAATAACCTTTAAGAACATTATAAGTGCTATGAGGATTACTTCTAATAATGCTAAAACTTCTATCAGTAGGTATTCCTGAAACATATAAAAAATTAGTATCAGATGTACCGGATGTTGTCCTTTTAGTTATATCAATAATATAATTATTATTCTTATAAGGTATTGGTAAATAAACCGTATGATCTGTTGTTATATCAACTAAACCTTTCTGTTCAATTTTACCGTTCGTTTTTTTTATAAATTATTTTATAATATAAATGGAGGTAATAACTATGATTTATGGATATATAAGAGTTAGTACAGACAAACAAACAACAGAAAATCAAATGATGGCAATTAAGAATTTTTGTAGACAAAAAAGGCTGCATAATATTAATTGGATTAGTGAAACAATAAGCGGTACAAAATCAGTCAATCAAAGACAATTAGGAAACTTATTAAATCAGGTTCAGGAAAATGACATAATTATAATTACTGAAATTTCAAGATTAGGTAGAAGTATGATTATGATACTGAATATTTTACAAGAACTGTTAGAAAAGAAAGTAAAAGTTTATGCAATAAAAGAAGGGTATGAATTAGGCGATAATATTCAATCTAAAGTCTTAGCTTTTGCTTTTGGATTATCAGCAGAAATTGAAAGACAATTAATTTCTGAAAGAACTAAAAGTGGACTTGAAAGGGTAAGAAAATCGGGTAAACATATCGGTAGAAAAAAAGGGCAAAAATCAAAAGTTTATAAATTAGATTCTTATAAAAATTTTATCAATCAGGAACTAATGAATGGCAGAAGTAAAAATTCAATTGCTACAGAATTAAATGTTTCCTGGTACACACTTAATGAATCATTAAAGCGTTGGCACTGTGCATAAAATTGTGCATAAAATAAAAAATGTATAACTAAAAATAACTTGAATTACCTTATAAAACGGTATAAAATGTCATTATAACGCACTAAAACTAGGTATAATGATATAATTTATGTCTATACAACTCATTGAGTATGATTATATAGTGTTATTTTAGGTTAAAAACAACTTAAAATAACACTATATATGTGTTTTATACGTAAAATGAGTATTTGTGTGCATAAATTGTGCATAAAAAGGAAATGTATGATAATTAAGCATCTGTATCAAAGAACAATAACGAGTAAAGGAAAAAAAATTAAAGCATGGTATTACTGGTATTATGACAAATCCGGTAAACAAATAAGAAAATCTTGCGGCGTACATGGTCCATGTCTAACAAAAAGAGAAGCAGAAATATTTATAGCAAATTTAAATGATGATGAATTAATCCAAAAGGATAAAATAACTTTTAATCAATTCTGTAAAGATATTTATAAAAAAGGATCACCGTTTCTGAATAAGTTAGAAACAAAAGGAAAAATCCTGAGTGAAGATTCTATTTACCAAAAAAATCATTATCTAAAAATATTACTTGATAAATTCGGAGAAATGGAAGTTGATAAAGTAGATGGTAATGATTTTGATAATTTTATTTCAGGTTTACCATATTGTAGTTCAGTAAAAAATCATTTATTAACAATTGTAAATGAAATTGAAACTGAGTTATATTCATATCATTTAATTAAATCAATTCCGTATATACAGCGATATAAAAGACATGATACAAAAGAAAAAGGAATTCTTACAGTTGCAGAAATAAAAAGATTATTTCCAGATGATATTAATAAAATGGTTGAAATATGGAAATTGTCAGGAAGTGCTAATACTTATTATGATGATTTAATTTTTGCAATAATGATATTTACGATTTTATCTACTGGTATGAGAAGTTCAGAAGTAAGAGCTTTACAATGGAATCAATTTATAAAAGATGATGTAATAATAATAAATGCTATGATTGATTCTCAGGATAAAAGGGTAGATCATCTTAAAAAAGGTGATAAAGAAAATAAAAAATGGCGATTAGTTGTTTTACCATCCAAAACAGCAGAATTAATTTTATATCTTAAAAAATTACAATTAAGTAATGAGTTTGTATTTGAAAGAAAAAATAATCCTGTTACAACTTTTCATTTATTAAATCATTTTAAGGCTGTATTAAAACAAAATGGCATAGACTGTGATAAGCGTAATATTACAATTCATTCATTAAGATTTACGTATAATACAATAATGAGGCGAGAAATTAGCGATAAAGACTTACAATTAATGTTAGGTCATGTATCAGGAAGAATGACTGATTATTACGATGTAAGTAAAGTATTAGATAATTTACCTGGCTTGATACAAAATAAAGATAGGATTAATTCAGTATGGAATTAATTGTAAAAGGAATTAATCCGGTAATTAATCCTACACCAAAAGAAATTGAAAAAAGAGTTATATTAAAATCAAAAGATTTTGTTTTATTAGCATCAAGTTGTAATTGTAATTCAACAATTATAGGCTGTAATTCTAAAGTTGCTTGTTTATATCCTTCCTGATATGCAGATTCAATACTAGAATCGGCTTCTTCAATTACAATGGATAATAATTCAAATACTTCATCACCGCTGTAATTTTTGCTTAAATCTATTCCTAATTCTTTCTCTAAAGTCTTTTTTTTCGTTGTCGATTCCTGATTGAATATCGGATTGATTAGGACTGTTAGAAATAATAACATCGGCATCAGTTTTTTTAATTTCATCTTCAACCTTCTTTTTTTCTTTATCAATATCTTTTTTTGTTTCTTTTTTTGAGAAAAGTTTTGAAACAAAAAATCCAATTATAAAACTAACAACAACAATAATAATAAAAATAATTAAAGTCATTTTATTCATTAATCAATCACCTTACATATACGAATACTGTGTAATTTGCCATATTTTTTAGTCTGGCTATCAGTAATTGGAAAATTATTAATATCAAAATGCCCTACAACTGAACCTGTTTTAACTCTTTCATAATAAGATATTACATATTCATTTTTCTTTGGTTTATAAGATAAATCATAACTTTTAGTAACAATCCATTTTTTACCTGTAATTTTTGTCAAAAGTAAATCAGGATGCTGCACATAAAAGTTATCATTATCATTATAGTTTTTATCATTAAAATAAATGATTGAATTTTTAGATGTATTTTCACACGCCTGGCGTAAAACTGATAAAACATTTATTTCTGTATTAATCTTATGTTCTTTATTATAAGTATCACCAACTTTCAAAAGGCAAAAAGAATAACAGGCAGATTCATGAACTTCACCACAAAAATTTTGAATGTTAGAAAAAAGTGCTTCCATATTTTTACTCTCCTGATTCATTATTTTCTGTTTCTTTATTGTTATTACTGGAAATTTTATTGTTAAAATATTTTTTAAAACCTTCAATAATAATCTGATAATTTATTTGAACAGCTCCAACTGTAATAATTGAACCGATTAAATAAATAGGTAAAAATTCACAAGCTAAGTAGCATCCAATGGCAAAAAATGGCATAATTATTGAATAAATCCACGTTTTTTGAGTTTTAATAAAATTTTTAATCCATTCTATTAATCCAACTGTAGAAAAACTTGCTAACAAGATTTTCAAAATTAAATCACTAAAATTAATTGTGTTGTTCATTTTGATTTCCTCCATTTACTCCAGCAATTCCACGAGCTGAAAAATATATATCTGTAAATATTTTTTTTACTTCTTCAAAAGGAATATTATCCATTATTTTAGGTAAATTATATTCAGGTAATTTTTCATTAAACATATAAAGTTTTTCAGTTATTAATCTATAATAACCTTTACTTTTTGCATCGGCATATTGTTCAAGTTCGTAATTGGTTTTATTAACAATATGATTTCTAGTAAAATCATTTTTTAATTCATAATTAAGTCTATCGTTTATTCGATATGTTATCATTTCAAGTATTATTTTATCTTTTGAATTTTTAATATTAAAAAGTTTTAATCCTTCTTCATATACTTTAATTCTACCGGTTTTTAGCATTAATTTAGCAACCTGAGATTGATTATCAATTAAATCTTTACCTTCGGCTATATACTTTTCTTTAATCTCTGGTTTTATAGGTTGATTCAATTCAAAAATTTTTGTTTTAATATTTTTTTTATTTAATAAATAAAAAATACCAACTAAAATAGCAATAACAACTAATATTAATAATAATGCAATAAATAAAAAAATTATCCATGCAATTGTAGGAATTTTTGAAAAATCAATTTGCTGCATTTATCACCTCATTTTTATAAGGTTAAAAAAAATATGCCGACACTTGAATAAAAGCATCGGCATATATTTATATCACCTTATGAAAGAAAATATGTACTAACTGTTTTAATTATAAATCAATATTATTTTTTTTTCAATTATTTTTTAAGTGATAAATAATAATCTATTTGAGAATTTATTGATACTATAATAGGTTTTCTTTCTTCTTCATTAAGAAGCATTAATTTTGAAAAAATTGCAGCAATATCATCAGGCATAACGTCATGTTCACCTAATAATAAATAATCATAAGTTGTACCTAAGTGTTTTGCCATCAAAAATAAATCTTTTGCTGTAGGAATAATATTGCGAGTTTTCCAATCTGTGAAAACCTGTTTATTTTTGCCAATAACAGTTGCAAGTTCATCCCTTGATTCTTTTCTGAGTTTAAGTAAGTTTTCAATTCTGTTAACAATGTCTTTACCATTAATATTTATCATTTCATACCACCTACCAAAGAAATTATCGACAATTTTGTTAAAAATATCAAGAAAATTCTTGAATTTTAATTGACAAATACTATTTTATCTTTATAATTTATTTAAGTACAAGATTTATCTTGTAAGGAGTTATTTTGGAACAGAAATATAAAACTGTTGAAAAAATAAAAGAACTTTTAATGACTGTAGACGATTCTATTCTTAACGTTCTTACTGGTACAAGCGGACATGGTGATTTAGAAGAAATTACTATTTACATTTCAGGCGGTGGAATTATTAAAATAAATGTCAAAGGTGATTCACCGATGCAGATTGTTAAAGATGTATTAAATACTGTATGGAGTTTGAAATAATATGAAATTACAAAGTAGTTTATTTGATGACGATTATCCAGATATTTCAATTAATAAACCTATAAGATTAATTGAATTATTTGCTGGTATGGGAACACAAATTCAGGCATTAAAAAGAATTGGAGCAGATGTTACTACTCATTTTGTTTGTGAATTTGATAAATATGCTATTTCAGTTTATAACGCAATTCATAAAACTAATTATCCTGAAATTGATATTAATAATGTAAAAGGAGGTGATTTATCGGTAAAAGAATGTGATAAGTATTGTTATATGCTTACATATTCTTTTCCGTAAATGGCGTGTACCGATTTATCATTGGCTGGAAAACAAGCTGGTATGTCAAAAGATTCAAACACAAGATCTTCATTGTTGTGGCAAGTATCAAGACTTTTGAAAGAATGTAAAGAATTGTCTGATAAAGATTCATCTTATGGACTTCCACAGATTTTACTTATGGAAAATGTAACACAGGTTCATTCAGAAAAAAATATGCCTGATTTTCAGAAATGGATTAATTTTCTTAATTCTTTAGGTTATACATCTTATTATCAAGACTTAAACGCTAAAGATTACGGTATTCCACAAAATAGAGAAAGAACTTTCATGGTGTCAATTTTAGGAAATTATAATTATGACTTTCCTGAAAATATACCGTTGAAATTTGTTATGGCAGACGTTTTAGAAAAAGAAGTTGATGATAAATTCTTTTTAAATTCTGAACGTGCTGATAATTTGATAAAAAAATTAATTATAGAAAAGAAAATACCGGATTTGAATGATGCAGAATAGTAAAAAAATAGAAGTAAATTATAAAACTTCGATTTATTTAGGTAACATCTATGGTTTGCATGATGGTTATGATGGATCTGTTTTCAGTATCAATGGTTTATGTAAAACAATTACAGCTTCTATTGGTGGAATTGCTGATATTTTGGTGGAATATGATGGTTAACAAGAAAGCAGAAAGCAGAAAGCAGAAAGCAGAAAGCAGAAAGCAGAAAGCAGAAAATTGTAGCAACTATAGATTTGA
>CALAUH010000081.1 GCA_937892225.1 uncultured Treponema sp. | reverse complement strand
AAATCTTTGTCTATCTATTAATGAATAAACCCTAAATTGTTTATTCATTGAATTATCATATCCTCTTTTTAAATCTCTTAGAAGAATCTCTGCAGTTCCATATTGTAAAGTAGATAAAACTTCTAATAAATTGTCTTCAATATTTTTAATATTTACTGATGTCGGTGGATTTTTTGAAGTATGACAAATTGTTTTTATATACAAATTTGGAAATGAATAATAGTTACAAGCAGCAATTGTCAGTCTGTCTGTTATTTCCTGTGCAAAAGGATTTAATACACCAATGTCTATATCAATATTAATATCCATTGCATTAATTATGCCGTCTTTGGTTAATCCTGCTTTGTATGTAAAAATTGTTTCAACTCCAGGAGCAAGATATAAATCCTGTTCGTTTTGTGTAAAAATTAATTTTACAGGTTTTTTTGTAAGATAAGCGGCTACTGCTACCTGAGTTGTTATCTGTGTAGTAAGATGTAATCCTTTTGAATAAATTGAAGAAACTTTTGTTTTATGAATATTAATATATTTTTTATCTAATGAAAGGGTATCACTTATTGCATTCATTGCTGAATAAACCCAGCGTGTTGGTGTATATGCATGAATTGAAGTACCGTCATAAAAACAGAAAGAACCGTTTGTTTCTTCCCAGTTTGGTGCATTTTGTTTTAAGCACCATGTTTGTTTTGAAAAATATGGAATATCTTTAAATAATTTTTTTTCTGCTTTATCTAAGGTTAATGTTTTGTATGCCCCAGTTTTAATTTCTCTTGATGCAACAATTTCCTGTATATTCTGTTCAATATGATTTTTATCTAATACGGTGTCTAGAGAAGGCATGTCGTTTAATTGTGATACAAATGAATTTAATTCAGAAGATGAACTTGTCTGTTCAGAAGATTTTTTTTGAGAATTCATTACATTTTTTAATGCTGATTCAAGATTCTGAATGTCAAAATTTATATTTACTTCTTCTAATAATTCTCGTACAACATTTTCATCCGGACCGCAGAGAATACCAACAGGTTCTCCAGTATAAGAGACATTGTCAAAAGCAAATGTTTTTATAATTGTTTTATTGATTTCAAAATATTTTTTACCAGGTATATCTTGGGCTGAAAAAAGATAATATCCTTCTGGTAAGTTATCTATTGTTAAACTTTTAATTTTACCAGATGGGGCAGGGCTTCTTACTAAGACTGCATATAGAACATCATTCATTTCTATATCACTATAGTAAAAGTCTGCATCAAGAGAACGTGTTAGTAATAAATCATCATCAGTCTTTTTCTTCATTTTTATCTTTTATATTTATTCCCAATTTCTATTATTGTATTAATTACATATTCCGTCTGTTCATCAGTCATATCTGGAAATAAAGGAATTGAAATTGTCTTTGAATATTGATTATCTGCATTCGGATAATTTTCTTTTGTAAAAGAAGGATAAAGATTCTTCCAGTAAGTAAAATTGAATAAAGGAATAAAATGTACTGAAATTCCAATTCCTGCTTCCTGTAATTTTTTTGCAAATTCTTCTCTTGTTATAGTCAGTTTTTCTGGAACAATTCTTAATAAATATAAATGCCATGAATTACCTTTTGAATCAGGTGGAATCTGTAAATAATCAATTTTAGAAAATGCTTCGTTATATTTTTTTACGACAGTTTTTCTCTGTTCAAAAAATTTTACAGCTCTGTCTACCTGACAGCATCCGATAGCGGATAAAACATCTGGAAGGTTGAATTTATAACCAGGAGCAACAATATCGTATTCCCAGGATGCTCTTGGTGATGTATATCTGTCCCACGTAGTTCTATCCATTCCATGCATTCTCATGACTGTCATTCGTTTTGCTAAATCAGGATTTCTTGTACATACCATACCGCCTTCTGCAGTGGTAATAGTTTTGGTTACATAAAAAGAAAATACTCCAATGTCACCGATTGTTCCTGCGTATCCTAAATCTGTTAACGATGGATATGAATGTGCAGCATCTTCAATTACATAAATCTTATTTTCTTTTGTTGAATATTTTTCTGCAAGTTCCAGGATTTTTTTCATATTACAGACATTTCCTGCAATATGTACAGGGACAATTGCTTTTACTTTGTGTCCATTTTCTGCATCATTTTTAAGTATTTCTTCTATTTTTTCTGGATTAATGCTATAGGTGTCTTTTTCGATATCTGCAAAATAAACATCTGCATTTAAATGTCTTGCACAAGTTGCAGTTGAAACAAAAGTATATGGTGTTGTAATAACGACAGTTCCTTCTTTTACACCACAGGCTTCCATTGCAAGAATCATTCCAGATGTATTTGAATTTACCGCAAGAGAAATTACAGGACCTTTAGTTTTTGCTATTTCCTGGATTTCTACGCTTTCACTGAATTTTTTTTCGAATTCAAGTGTGTATTTTCCAGTTGTAAGCCATCCTGATTCTAATACGTCTATTACTGCTTTTTTTTCATCATCTGTTATTGATGCTCTATGAAATGGAACTTTTATTTCACTCATTTTATTCGTCCTGTTTTATAAAATATCAGTGCGTTTTTGTCCGTCTGTTTTTATTTCTTCATAAAAATCTTTTAGTGATTTACAATCTTCGCATAAAAGATTAATCAGTTTTTCTTTATTTCTAAAATCTTTTTCTTTACCGGCTGTATAAAAACAAATAGGGTAAAGTTCGTTTAATAATTTTTCAAGTCGTTCAGAATCATATTCTATATTTTTTAATGTTAAAAGTTTTTTATATTTTGTTGGTGTAGGATTTTCTTCTTCCAGCCATAAAGGTTCTATTAATCTTTCACCTTTTCTTGCACCGACAATTTTGATTTCAATATCTTTGTCTGGTTCTAGTCCTGAAAATTTTATTATTTGTTTTGCAAGATCGATAATTTTTATCGGTTCACCCATATCAAGAAGATATGATTGTCCATTTTTACCGACACCACCTGTTTGTAAAACCAGTGAACATGCTTCTGGAATTGTCATAAAGAATCTTTCCATTTTTTCATCAGTAACGGTTAATGGACCTCCGTTTTTAATCTGATTTTGAAATAATGGTAGAATTGAGCCTCTTGAACCAAGAACATTACCAAATCGTACAAACATTATTGCATTTTTGTTTTTAACTTTCTTAGCTGCATCAAGTACTAATTTTTCACAAAGCATTTTAGAAACTCCGTATACACTTACTGGAGTAACCGCTTTATCTGTAGAAATTAAAACAAATTTGTCTACATTGTGTTTTAAAGCTGCATCAAGAAGATTTTTAGTTCCAAAAACATTATTTTCTATTGCAGCAACCTGATTTTCTTCCATCATTGGAACATGTTTATACGCTGCACAATGGAAAATTACATTACATCTAGTCTGTTTAATAATATAGTCAACGTATTCTTTATCTCTCATATCTCCAATAATTGGAACAACGGTTGCTTTTTCACCAACGCCTTCCTGCTGGAGAACTTTTAATTCTCTGAAAATCTGACAGATTGAATTTTCACCATGTCCAAAAAGATAAAGACGTTCAGCACCGCCTGATAAAAGTTGTCTTGCAAGTTCTGAACCAATTGAACCGCCTGCACCTGTAATTAAAACTCTTTTTCCTCTTAAATAAGAAAGGCTTTCTTTTAAAGAAATCGCAATTGGAGTTCTTCCTAAAATATCAAGAGGATCAATTTCTCGGGTCTGTACAAAGTGAGCAGTTCCATTAATAACCTGACTGATTCCAGGTAAAATCTTAATATGAGAAAAATTATTTTTTTTAAGAGTAGAGTAGATTTCACGGATTCGTTCTACAGATGCAGATGGAATTGCAATTATAGCTTCATCTAAATCAGAATTGTTTAGAATAGAAGTTACTGAACTGATTGGTCCTAATACAGGAATTCCGTCAATTGTTGTTCCAATAAGTTCTTTATCATCATCTAAAAAAGCATTTACTTTACCAAAAACTTTTTTTCTTTTTATATCATCTGCAATTGTCTGACCGGCAAATCCGGCACCAATTATATATATTCTTTTTTCCATGAAAAACCTTATAAATAATTTTAACATATAAAATGCAAAATCTCAATTCACATTTTTTTATAAAATACTAAACTCAATCATTTTTTAATCCGATTTAAAAAATAATATTGTAAATTTATGGGGATTAATATGATGGGGAAATCAAAAAAATTATTATCAATTTTAGCAGTTTTATTATGCAGTTCATTTTGTTTTGCTAAACAAATTTCTTTTGAAATAATACAACATTATGGTGATTCGGAAGATATTTTAGAACAATCTTTGGTTTTAGAAGATGAACTTTTAAATAATTTTTTTAATAACGGTTACATTGTTACTAATTCACCTTCATCAATTTCAAAGGATTCAAAAACTGATGATAAACTTTTAAATGAAGGATTAAAAGAAGCTTTAGAAGGTTTTTCAGATTATTTTGTTTTAATAAAAGTATTCTTTGAAGATAAAGATGATATTGTAATTTTAACTAAAACTGAATGGTCGGTATACGAAGCAAAAAATAAAAAGAAAATTAAATCAGGTAAAATTAAAGTAACTCCAGGAAATGATGGAGCTGATATTTTATCTGAAGTTTCTGTAGCACTGATAAAAGAAATACAGAATTCCATTAAGGACTAATTAAATGAAAAAGTTTTTAAGTATTTTTTGTATTTTATTTGGGATTTTTCTTTTTTCATCATTTGATGCTTCTACAAGTGGTAAAGTTGTAGTAGTTGAAGAAGGTGTATTCCCAAAAGGTCTATTCGCTAAAACAGTTGGATATTTACCAGGTGATACTATTAGTATAACAAATATTACTGGTGATTCAACAGTTGATGTTTTAGTTATTGGTGCATTGGATCCTTCTGAAGGTATAGCAATTATGTTATCTCCGGAAGCTGCACAGGAAATTGGAATAGATTCAGAATCAGAAAATATTGTAAAACTTACAAAAAGACAGAATCAGGATGATAGAGTTTATGGTTCTGCAGTTATTGCAAAATTAGTTCAGGAAAAAGAAGAAACTGTTCCAGAACAGTCTCAAGAAAATGTAGAAGAAAATCCTGTTCAGGAAGAAGTTGAATGGTTAATTGATGAAGATGAAGAACCATTTGATGATGGTGAAATTATTGAAGAAGAGGTTGTAGAAGAAGAACCTGTTGAAGAGGTTGTAGAAGAAGAACCTGTTGAAGAGGTTGTAGAAGAAGAACCGGTAGAAGAAGCTGTAATCTTAGAACCTGTTGAAGAAGTTAAAGAAATTCCAGCTGTAGAAGAGGTTTTAGAAGAAGAACCAGTTGTTGAAGAAACAGTCGAAGAAGAACCGGTAGAAGAAGC
>CALAUH010000080.1 GCA_937892225.1 uncultured Treponema sp. | reverse complement strand
TTTTTCCAGCATTCTAAAGTTTCCGAATTCAAAATCAACTGATCTGGATACAGACCATACTTTTTCTTAAAAGTCATACAATCCCGAATTACACAGTCAGTAGCAGAATTATATGTAAAAAAAACATTATTTCTTACAAAACCAGTATTAGAATCTTTTAATGGTAAATTCTGCTCATCAAATTTCTTAAAAACAACAATCTTTTCCATTGGAGTTTTTAAAATCCCCGCTAACCGCAAAAGATTATCAAAACTCGGAAGATTTTTTCCTTCCTGCCAGTTAAAAAAAGTCATCTGTGTACAACCAATCAGACGTTCAAGTTCACGTGCAGTATATCCAGTAATTTTCATCAGATTACGAATATTCTGGCTTGTTGCTTCCATATCAATCATATAATTGATGAATGTATCTGCTTTATCCATATCTCTACTATAACACAATATATTCAGATATACACTAAAGTTTAACTTTGGTGCAAATAATCAAAAATCATAATAATCTATTATCAGGAGGCAGAAATATGGAAAATAATAAATCTTATTTTACTGATAAAAATGATTTACTTACAAAAACAGTATCATCATCAAATATTTATGATGATATAGACTGGAAACAGAAAAAAGAAAAATCAGGAATTGCTGATAATACAGGAAAACTGCTTTTTGGAGGAAGTTACACTCCGGTAGAAAAAATGAATGCAAAAACAACTGAATTATTAAAACAAATTGCAATTCCAGAAACTAATCATCCGATTGATGATAAATTCAAACCTGATAATGAACGCTGGACAGCAGCAAAAATCATCTGGAACGTAAAAGAAGAAATTGCAAAAAAATACGAAGCCAGTTTTGTAATTGAACAAGGCTCTCTTTATTATCGCGGAACATGGATAAAAATAACTGCACAAAAAATAGACTGTGACTGTCAGGAATTACAAAAAATATTAAATCAATTCTGTAAAGATTATAAGTTTGACACTCATAAAGAAATAACTTTTAGCTTTCCATATGAACTACCATGGTCAGAAGAACAGAAAGAAAGAGAAGATGCTGATGACAGAACAGACAGTCTCTTTGGTGACTAAAATATCCAATAGGATTTACTTTTAATATTTATAACCCGGAAAATTGTAATACTGAATTTATTCTTTGGTAATTGAGGTTATGATTAGAAAAACAAATTTTAATTTTCCTTTTCCACCGGCAGCTTGAAAATATGCCTGAGCATAAACACAGCAGCAATTGCCAGAACAAATTCCGCAAACGGCTGAGAATAACCCATTCCATATAACGGATAGATTTTATCTAAAATGATGATTGCAGGAATTTCCAGAATGATTTTACGGGCAATCGCAAAGAAAAGCGCATATTTTCCCTTACCAATTGCCTGATAAACCGCAACAGCTGCAAAATCAACAGCAAGAAAAGGAATACCAAGACTCATCGCTCTAAGAAGAATTGAACCATGCAAAATAGTCTGATCATCCTTCATAAATAACTTAACAAGATTACCCGCAAAAATATAATAACTTGCTGCAAAAAGAACTGTAATCACAATAGTAAGTTTTAAAACATAGATGATAGAATCTTTCATACGCTTGCGGTTTCCACTCGAAAAATTATAACTGATTAAAGGCATAACTCCTTGAGTAATTCCCATAGAAACATAAAGAGGCATTAAATTTACTTTATGACAGATTCCCATTGCAGAAATAGCCGCTTCGCCGTAACTGGCAGTAAAATTATTTAAAATGATAGTTCCAGTAACATTTAAAAGATTTTGAATAGAAGCCGGAATCCCTACACCAAAAACTTCGCACACAATATCTTTTCTAAAACCAAATTTAAGAGGATTAAGACAAACGCAAGAAGTTTTACGCTTAATAAAGATGATTATAAGAAGATAAAGCATGCTGACACAATTTGAAATGAAAGTCGCAAAACCAGCACCTGCAGCACCCATCCCCAAAAATTGAGGCAAAACAAAAAATGGATCAAGAATGATATTTAAAAAACAGCCGCTCATAACACCAATACTGGCATGAAAAGCTTCCCCTTCTGCACGAATAAGATTAGAAAGGATTACATTCATGATTGCAGGAATTGCACCAAAAGTTACAGTCCAAAAAAGATAATTTCCAGTAGATTCAAAAGTGATTTCATTAGCACCAAGAAGATGAAGAACATCACTTTTAAAAATAGAATAGAATACAGATACCAAAAGTGCACAGATTGCCGAAAGATAAAAACCAAAAGCCGCTGTACGTTTTACAGTTTCATAATCCCTTTTACCAAGAGACCGACTCATCATGCTGGCAGTTCCAACTCCAAAAAGATTTGTGATAGCATTAAAAGCAAGAACAACCGGAGCCGCAAGCGAAACCGCAGCAGTTTCAACAGGATTATTCAACATCCCTACAAAGTAAGTATCAGCAATGTTATAAAGAATCATTACAAGAGTTCCAAGCACAGAAGGAACAGCCAGTTTTGCAACAGCCTTAGAAATTTTGTAATTTTCGAACAAATCAATTTTTTGTGTATCCATGTAAGCCTCTGTATGAGTATAGCATAAAAATAAAAAAATATTTAGATAACATCTGTCCTACATCTGGCAACACCAGTTTTCTATAATGTAGCCATAAAGTGAGTTGCAGAACAAAAGTAAAATAAAAACTGCAGCTACACAGGAGGCTTTATATGTGGTGGTGGTAAGAAAAAAAATAGACGAATCAAATTACAAATATTATTTTATGGAGGTTTATTATGGGATTTAATAGTTAATACGATTCAACAGGTTTTACTTTTAATATTTATAATATTGAAATTCAGACTTACGGATTAATTAAATATTAATGAAATTATGCTGGAAAAGAATCACGCCATCAGAAAAAAGGAGGGACTGATGGCGTTTTTTTATTATGACTATTTACAAAATAAAAATCCAATAACTGGACCTAAAAATATTGCAATATAAATCAAAGTAATCCATGGCTGATATTCAACATAAAATTGCTTGAAAGTTAATCTCCATGGATGCTTTATTAAAACCCATCCAACCAAATCAACAACTATGCAAATACCTGCCCAAATAGCTCCAGTAATTAAAGCTTCCTGTAAAGAAGGATTTGAAAGTCCCCTCATATATAACCATCCAAAAATCGGAAATATGATTATATTATATAAAGGATGCCATGGCTTTGTTTTTTCATAGCCTTCCCCCATTCCAGGACTTTCTTTCATAGATTTCATATGAAGAACTAAAATATTAAAAATTGTATGTCCAATTCCAATCCATGTAACAATAATATATGCCAACCAAAACCATAACATTGACATTCCGAAATTCTGCATATCTTCTTTCCTTTTTTAGTAATTTACTTCTAATGTGATGATTATTTCTATTATACCCTACTTTTCTCCAAAAAGATACAGACAAATAATTCTTGAAAATCAGCTCTGTCATGATAATATTATAAATGTAATCAGGAACGAGATGAGGACGGAGCACCGGTTACTTGGTAGGAGGCAATATGAGGAGTCCGAATATTACATAGAGCGTGGTCGACGCTCATAAACTACGTTAGACAACATAGCCGCCAGCAGCTAATGGCTGGAATATATATAGTGCCAATCCCTTGAGATTGAAAGCACGTTACGAGCCCGGACAGACCGGGCCTTTTTATTTTAAATGGTATTTTTGGCTGTTCTGGATGAAAAAATTACGTAGATGGGTACGGTTTGAAGCAAAATAATGCAATCTGGAGAGGTCTAGAATTGCTTACTTTACCCTTGCAAGATAAATGCCACCGTTTTCTTTTAGCCATTTATTACAGCGTTTGTAATCAGGGAAATACTTATCAATCTCTTCATAAAACGCTTTTGAATGATTCATATGTCTTCTATGGCATAACTCATGCACCACTACACTATCTAAAATCTCTGGAGGCATTATAACCAGAAGACAGTTGAAGTTGAGGTTTCCACTTGCACTGCAACTTCCCCAGCAACTGTGTTGCAGTCTGATGACGATTTTGCCGTAGGTGATGCCAGAAAGTT
>CALAUH010000079.1 GCA_937892225.1 uncultured Treponema sp. | reverse complement strand
TTTCTTTTGTAAAATTAAGATTAGCCGCCACAGTTGCAAAACTTTTGTGAATAAGGTCGAGAACTTCCGGCAATTCTGATTTTTGAATCGCCTTGATTTCTACAATTGAATCTACAGTTCCAATCTGAAAATCATCTTCGTAAATAATACGTCCAACGTAATTTGAATAAACCACATCGTAAGGCACATTGTATTTATCAAGCAGAGAAACAATTACGTCTGTGTGTTTTTTCATTTCTGGCGGACAGTCAGTTTTAAACCAGGTGATTGGAATAATATCGCCCTTAAAATCATCTTCATAAAATGGTGGAATTGGCAAATTTGCACGAAACCATTCATCTTCCGCACGAAAAGCAGCCTCATCATCTTTAGAAAATATTCCGTCGCGAATACGCCGCCAGCACAAAGCAAAAAGACCTGCCGGTTTTTGAGTTTTAAACGCAATTTCGCGTCCCTGGATTCTCATGTATTTTTGCATTTATTCCTCCACCCAAACATCAATTTCACTTTTTTCAGGAATTTCGAACATATCTTTGAACTTTTGAGTAAGTCCTTCATCAACGTAGTAGGCATCAAGTTCGCCTGCGGTAATTGCAGAATTTCGTTTAGCAAGCCGTCGTGCCCATTCTTCATCAGAAATGTCGATGTAATGAAATTCGCATTCAATATTTTTGTCGCCGTAAAATTTCCTTGCAAAATCCCGTTCGCGTTTAGTCCAAAATCCCCAGTCTAAAATTACATTGATTCCACTTTCAATAATTTCCAGTGATTTTTCAAAAAGATAATTTTCGGCACGTTCCACATACAAATCATGCTTTTCACCAACATCCTGCCCAAAAAGCGCAAGTGTAATTTCATCAACAGAAAGAATTACCGCCTTGTACTCTTTCCGAAGTTTTTGTGAATATGTACTTTTCCCGCTGCAGATTTTTCCGCAGGTCATGTAAACTTTTGCCATCTATTTCTCCACAGTAAAACCTATCTGCTGTAAACTCCATTAATAACTTCCGATTTGTATGCATCCGTTTTTGGAAGATCCGGATAATCATCAACAATTTTTACAGCAAGCTGATTATCATATGGAATGCTCAAAGTCTTAAAGCTGATTGGAGCTGGAGTTTTTGCCCCATATTCCCCTTCAATTAAAAGTGCATGACAACGTGCAGTTCCAAGTGAATTACCTACACTGCCAGTATTTATTGCATAACCATCGTTAAATTCCCGCACATATGCCTGGTGGCAGTCGGCACAGATAAATCCGCCAAACTTTTTGCCATCTTTATTTGTAAAGCCCTCGATAATTTCCGCTGTTGGAAGCCAATTGTGAAAATTTTTGTGAGTTGGACGGCCGTGCACCAGACGGAAGTTTATTCCGCTAATCCAGATTTCATCTTCCAAAGGCAAAGAATCAAGCCAGTCCAGACGTTCTTTTCCAAGCTGGTTCCAGTAAAAAGCATCCGATTCGAATCCTGGTGGACAATTTTTTGAAAACTCAACGCAGCCTTTATCCCAGTTTCCCGCAATAAAATGATTGCAGTTAGCACGAACCCAGTCAGTAGTTTTATGACTTTCCGGACCTTTTCCAACACAATCACCCAAAAACCAGACTTCATCCGGCTGAATGCGTTTCATTTCTTCTTCAAGTGCAAGAGTAGCGGGCATGTTTCCGTGTAAATCAGCAAGAAATAAAATTTTATTCATTAAATCACCTTCACCAATTCCTTACAAAGCATTATCAGATTATAACGGATTCCAAATCTCTGGCCCCAACCGCGATTATCCCATTCGTCAGAAGCAACATCGTCACCACCGTAAATTATGGCACCGTAATCAAAACCGCGGAATTGAGCAACGGCTAAACAACCAGCCTGTTCCATTTCGACAATTTTAGCACCTTCGCTTTTACGTAACTCAATTCGGTCTGTAGTTTCGCGCAAAATTGCATCAGTTGTCCAGCAAAGACCTTTTATGTAATCAAAACCTTTTTCATCAAGGTAATCTGTAATGCGTTTTACTGTTTCCGGTTTATTATTTACAACACGACCAGCCGGCAGATAATGATAAGAAAAACCTTCGTCACGGATTGCACCTTCAACAACTAAAAACTCACCAACTTTAATGTTACGGTCCAAAACTCCGCCGCCACCGCAGAACATAACCTTTTTAATTCCAAAACCGTTGAACAAATCAAGGTTACCGGCACATGCAGGACAACCAACCTGACCAAGCAAAATCCAAACATCAGGAGAATCAACAAAACGGTAAATGTCAAAAGGATTTTCGCCGCCAATGTAATAGCATTTTTCAATCTGATTATCTTCAATCAATTTTTTCAGCGCTTCCGGAAAAAAAGTGATAATCAATTTATCAGCCGTCCATTTTTCTCCGCCAGTCAATTGTTCCGGATTAATTTTTGCAACTGGATTTGTATCAAACTCTAAAATTGGAAATTCTTTTTTTTCTATCGTAGTAGGACTCCTAAATTTTGATTATAGCATTATTGCACATAAAGTGATTAGAGTCATTAAAGTTTCAGTTTAAGTTCACATGCAATTTTAACAATCTTCATATATAATGGAATTATGAAATCATTTTATTCAAAGAAATTTTTGTTTTTTGTAAGATTAGTCTCTTTTTTTTTCATCGGTTACCTGCTTTTTAATGTAATTCATGCAGTAAAAGACGTTTTCTTTGAACATTATTTGCCATGCACTATAGGATTAATTATTGGAACACCAAGTTTAATAATCCTTTTATTTATATTTTTTAAACCTGAACGATTAGCCTTATTTGTGCCATCCCTATTTTATTTTGGAATAGTAAATGCAGTCAGTAATTCAAATCCGACATTCCCAATTATCTTTTTTGAACTTGGAATTATAATCTTATGGATTCGCGGATTTTTCAAAACTAAAAAAGTGATTAAAGCTGTTGTAATTGCAATTATTTATCTTACAAGTTTTTTATCTGCATTGCGTTATGGCTGGAACGAATTTTATCCCAACTTATTAGAAGCAGTTCAGATTCTGCTTATTACAGGAAGCATAATTTTTCTTTTGCATGAATATCTTAAAACCCAGACTTCTAAAGACACAATTTTAAACATAGCAGATTATTCAGAATTGACTGAGCGCGATGCAAAATGGCTTGAATCAGTTCAACAGGGTGTAAAATACGAAGCAATCGCCATAGATTACGAATTGACTTTAGGAACTGTTCAAAACAGATTAAATAAAATCTATCGTATTTTGGAAACTGGCGACCGCATCGGTTTTTTGTCTATTTATTCAAATGCAAAAATCGTTTACAAAAAATAACAATAATTCCGCTGAACGATAAAACAGAACTTACGACAATTACAAAGAATAAATCCGGGACGTAACTTTTTACTACCCACAAAGGCATTCGGGCAAAAATTGTTGAAAAAGATAAAAGTGCAAACGGCCATAAAACATATTTAAGAATCATAAACACAGCATCTTTTCTATTATATTTGTCTTTTTTCTTAAAAGATTTACAGAAAATTAAAACTGAAAAACCAAAAATCAATAAATATATAATGTCCAATAAAATATGAATCAGAGGATATAAAAAGACATTAACTTTGGAAGGTTCTTCATTATTTATTATCAAAATTAAATCTGGAATTGTATTTGCCATAAGTGCATTCATTCCGAATTGATCATTTGCATTAATCATAAAATTTGCAGCAAGATTTTTTTGCGGAAGAATAAACTGATAGGTAATATAATTTTCAACCTGCCCGCCATGAGAAATAATAAAACCGTCATTTAATCTGTCGCAGTTCCATCCCATTCCATAACGAATAGATTCTTTTTTGCTTATTTCAACGTTATCAAACCACATTTTATTTATGCTTTTTTTTTGAATAATCTGATTATTGTTATCAGAAAGGCCGCTGTTCAAAAACATGCGTAAATATTTTCCATGATCAGAAGGTGTAGTTGCAATAAAACCGGCACTTTCATGAAACCACGAATTTTCTTTGGGATAGTCAGCATCGCCCTGTACAAAAAATCCAAAGTAATTTCGGTTTCCAAGTAATAATTTGCCGTTGTTTTTTACTTTCTGTGTATTTGCAATTGAGTTTTTCATACCAAGAGGCTCAAACACATTTTTCTGGATATATTCTTCGTAAGACATTTTAGAAGCTTTTTCTATAATTTTTCCAAGCAGGTCGTAATTTAAATTGGAATATTCGTATTTTCCGTATGATTTTGTGATTTTTATATCAGAAAGCCTCATTGTATTTCCAAATCCGCTTGTTTGATTCAAAAGCGATTTTACAGTTACCGGTTTATCAAACTTTAATTCAGGTAGATACTTTGAAATATCATCATCAAGATTGATTAAACCCTTTTCTACAAGCTGCATTGTACACAAAGCTGTAAAAGACTTGCTTTCTGAACCGATAAAAAACTGCTGATTTTCATTTGTACACTGGCCGTAAGTTTTGCAAAATAAAGTTTCATCTGCATCTGTAAGAATAAAAGCCATTCCTGGAATATGATTTGCTTTTACAACCGAAGTAAGATAATCATCAATTTTTGTACAGTCAATTGCAAAAACTCCAAAAGAAAAAAATGAAAGTAAAAAGATAACAAAAAATTTCTTCATAAAAACCTCTTGCCGTCACTTTGAAGCTTTTATGAAGATTAAACAATATAAATGTGAGTAACCTAATATGGTAAATATGAGGAACCAAATACGCTTTTTAAAGTTTTTGTGTGAAATTCTGCAATTTGGCTTTTGAACTTTCAAAGCCGGCTCTAAGATACTGCAATTTTTAGAGCCAGACTTGAAGTTCCTTTTCTGGTTAAATATTATTTTTCAGGTGAAAGGATTACTGCTATATAGTTTTCTTCATCAAAATAATCAGTTAAAAACTTTTGAATATTTTCAGCTGTAATGGAATCCATTATTATTTTCTTATTTTTTTTGACAGATTCTGCAACTTCAGTATGATGTACAAACGTATTATTTATTCGGGCAATCCACCAGTTATTATTTGTTTTGTTCTGGTCAAACAGATTGCTGTAATATAACTTAAGTTTTGTCACATCTTTATTTGAAATTGGATTTTCGCCACCAATGTAATAGCATTTTTCAATCTGATTTTCTTCGAGCAATTTTTTCAAAGCTTCCGGAAAAAAAGTGATAATCAATTTATCAGCCGTCCATTTTTCTCCGCCAGTCAGCTGTTCCGGATTAATTTTTGCAACCGGATTTGTGTCAAACTCTAAAATTGGAAATTCTTTTTTTTCTATCATGTGCAGCTCCTATTTTTATTATCGCACAGAATAAAAAGTGAGTCATTAAAGTTTGAGTTTAAGACCAGAATGATAATTCAAGCAACATTCTATAAAAATTGAAAATCTTTCCCAAAAAATGTAAAATTAATTATCTTGGAGATTTCTATGGTAAAACATATAATTTTATGGACACTTAAAGAAATGTCTGAAGATGAAAAAACTTCTGTAAAAATTGGAATTAAAACAGGCCTTGAATCACTTAAAGGAAAAATTCCAGGCTTAATTGATATAAAAGTAAATGCAGAAGGCAGGCTTCCATCTTCTACAGCAGATTTAATGTTAGATTCAACTTTTGAATCTTTTGACGCCTTAAAAGGATATTCAAAACATCCAGAACACGTTGCAGTCGCCGACAGTAAAGTTCGCCCTTTTACTGCAAGCCGTGCATGTTTGGATTTTGAAATATAGATATAAATATGAAACGAAAAATTCTTGTAATTGAACCTTTTAATTCTAAACATATAGAAAAAATTTCTGCCACTGCTGGTAGTGATTTTGAAGTTGAACAGATTCTGGCAAATGGAAGTTCAAAAACCGGTACATTGTTTACTTCTATTGATAAAGCCGCTCAGGATACAAAATTAAAAAACGCCCTTAAAGAAGCGGAAATTGTTGTTGGTATTCCTTCTCCAGAGTTGTTGCAGAATCCGGATGAAAATTGTCCTAATCTTAAATTTGTGCAGATGACTTGGGCTGGTGCAGATATTTACACTAGAAATGTTTTGCCGTTTCCAAAAGGAGTTTTACTTGCAAATGCCAGCGGTGCTTACGGAATGACAATTTCTCAGTTTGTAATTTGTCAGATTCTTTCACTTATGCTTAATTTTAAGGATTATCATAAACAGCAGGAAAATAAGATTTGGGAAAAACGTGCGCCAATTCTTTCGCTTGAAAATGCCCGCGTTTTGATTTTTGGTGCTGGTGACATTGGTACTCAAACTGCCCGCCGTCTTACCGGATTTAATTGCTACACAGTTGGAGTTTGCAGAAATACAAGTAAACCTCGTCAGTTTTTTAATGAACTTTGTACGTTGGATGAGGCAGAAGAATTTATTCCACAAGCTGATGTTATTGTCTGTTGTATTCCAAATACTGATGAAACTGCCGGTTATATGGACAACCGCCGTTTAAATCTTATGAAACAGAATTCTGTGATTGTAAATGTCGGTCGTGGAAACTTTATTGACTGCCTTTCTTTGGATGAAGTTCTTAAGGGCGGAAAAATCTGGGGTGCGGCACTTGATGTTACAAATCCGGAACCACTTCCACCTGATCATCCGCTTTGGGAAAATTCACGTTGTATAATTACACCGCATACTTCTGGTGTTGGTTTTGGGCATCTTGAAGCAACTGTAGATTTACTTTGTAACGTTGCGTGTGAAAATATAGAACTTTACAAACATAATCAGAATATTAAAAACAGAGTATTTTAATTATAGATTTATAATCAGCTTAGAAAACAGAAATTAATTTTTCTTTGTTGGAAATGTAAATCTACGGTGGGGTAGAGTTTATTCTTCTATTACTGATTTATACCATTTGCCGTTTTGAGCGGTGGTTTTTATAAATCTGTCTGCAACATCGCAGGTTTCTTCGATTAAATCTGTATCTATGTCGTGTCCGCAGTTTGAATAAATTACAAGTTTACAATGTGGAAGGCATTTTGCGGTGCGAATCATTAATTCCGGTGTGCTGATTGGATCATTTACGCCGCCAATCATAAGCGTTGGAATCTGAATTGTAGAAAGCGCTTTGCAAAGGTTTTCTTCGTTTTTGTATTTCATAAGCGGGCGGCCGTAATCTACTGCTTTTTCCAATGCTGGACGTGGTGGTTGATTTTTAATATGTTCGTTTCGTCTGTTTCGGCGGAGTTGACGTGCATCATCATTATCAATTGGTGGATTAAAAGGCGGAACTTCTTTTATAATTCCCTGTTCGAGCATTTGTCGGTAAGACATTGTTCCTGCTGCAAGACTATGTGGACCACCAACAACTGCAATAAAAGTTTTTACACGGTCAGCATGATTAAGCATAATGTGCCAGCCAACCCCTGAACCATGTGAAGCACCCATGTAAATAAATTTATCTATTCCAAGTTTGTCGGCAACGGCAATTACATCGTTTGCAAAAATATCATACCATTTTTCGCCGTAATCTTCGCTTACTAAAGTTGAAGGTGCAAATCCTCGTAAAGTAATGCAATATACGTGGTAGCCAAGTTCGGCCATTTTTTGCTGCATTCCTTTTTTGTAAAAACCAACCTGAGCAGACAAAATATAGTTATCGCCAGTGCCATATTCTTCTATGTATAAAGTGATTTTATCGTTTATTTGAATATTCATGGTTTTATTATACATTAAAAATTAAACGAATACACTGAATTTACATACAACTCAAATATTAAAAATTCTTAAATCTTGAAAGATATTCTGCAATTGTCGCTTTTACATTTTCCGGACTGTCTTTCATTCCCTGATGAATCCACAATGCTATAACATTCCAGACTGCACCTGTATTTAAAGCAATAAGATAATCAGCATTAAGCCCGTCAAAAAGTTTTGTAAATGGATTTAATGCAGAAACATTGCTCTTTCGAAAAGATAAAAGATATTCATTTATGCATTGTAGCGTAACGTGAAGCATATTATTTTTATCAAGAAGCAGAAGCAGTTCTTTGT
>CALAUH010000078.1 GCA_937892225.1 uncultured Treponema sp. | reverse complement strand
GCATCTCTCCAATCAGTGTTTATGATAAGCTTCAAAAGTGTGTTGTAGTTGTATCAGACGGCTACGGTACGCTCTCTATTACTTTTTTTCATGGTAAATATGTAGCAACAGAAATGCACATAGGAGATGAGTATTATTTCAGAGGAGTAGTATCGATCTTTAGAGGCGGATTTCAGCTTGTTAACCCACAAAGACTTAAAGCCAATAAAGTAACTGATGGTTACATAAGACCAGTTTATAAGCAGACAGCTGGCATTTCTAGTAAGCAGATTGAAGCCTGGATTGGATTTGCCTTAAGAGATTATGCGAAATATATCGAAAACATAGTGCCTCGCGTTCTAGTTCAAAGCGAAGATTTATGCTCAAGCGTTGAAGCATACAGATATGTGCATAAGCCACAGACTTTTGCGCAGGCTGAGATTGGTCGTAAGAGACTTGCATATGAAGAACTTGTTGTTTATGAATATGGAATGCATAAACTTAATTCATTTAATTCCGATAGTTCAGCCAAAGCATTCAAAGTTGCAAGAGGCGCAAATTCTAGTGCCCAGCAGATAGTAAGCAAAGTGGTATCAAATATGCCATTTGAACTAACTGGAGATCAGAAAAAAGCAATTGCTGATATATTTAATGACATCTCATCTGACAAGCCAATGAACAGACTTATTCAAGGTGACGTTGGTTCTGGTAAGACTGCAGTTGCTGCTGTAGTGATGGCAGCATGCGCTTCAACAAATCAGCAGGCTGCGCTTTTGGCTCCTACAAGTGTTCTTGCAAGACAGCATTATGAAACAATACTTAAGTTTTATGAGAATACTGGAATCGAAGTTGTTTTTGTTCATGGCGGAATGAAAGAATCAGAGAGAAAAGATGCTCTTAATAAGATTTCTTCAGGCGAAGCAAAGGTAATAATTGGAACTCACGCGATTATTCAAAAGAACGTGAAGTTTTATAATCTTGCGTTGTTTATTACAGATGAACAGCAGCGATTTGGTGTTCATCAGAGAAATGAGAAACTTAGTTTGTCTTATATTAATTCAGATGTTAATTCTGTGCATAATCTTGTTATGACAGCAACTCCAATTCCAAGAACTCTTGCTATGGTTATCTATGGTGATATGAGCATCAGCGTGATTAAGCAAAAGCCAGCAGGACGTAAAGCAATTAAGACAAAGGCAGTTAATACGGAGAGCTTAAATCCTATCTTCGAGTTTATTAGAAAACTTCTTGATATGGGTGATCAGGCTTATATCGTAGCTCCACGAATTGACGATAACGATATAGGCGACGAGATTGAAAGATACGATAACCTTTTCGAGCTCGAGAAAGAAAAGATTGAGACTTATAGCGTAAAGGGACTACTAAAATCAATTAAGGCTTCTCCAATCCTTGCTGACTACAAAGCTGATATTCTTAACGGCTCCATGTCAGACAGCGACAAGGAAAAGGTTATGAATAAGTTTATATCTGGTAAGACGCATATTCTTATTTCAACGACTGTAGTTGAAGTTGGTGTAAATAATCCAAATGCGACATGCATGGTTATAATGGATTCAGATAGATTCGGTCTGTCTACACTCCATCAGCTGCGTGGCCGAGTTGGAAGAGGAAGTGAACAGTCTTTCTGTTTTTTAGTTTACAGTCAGAATATTACCAACACCGGTATTGAACGAATGAAAACGCTTCGGCAAAGTACAGATGGTTTTTATATTGCTGAACAGGATTTAAAAACAAGAGGCCCCGGCGAAATTAATGGAACACTTCAAGCCGGAGCCCTGGAATTTCAAACTGCAGATTTATCTAAAGATATGGATTTACTGCAGCTTGCACGAACAGATGCTGTTTCACAATTATTAAGCAACGTATGATTCTAACAATCTTCTTCTTGTAGGATGCTGTAATCTTACCAAAGCATGTTTTTCAATCTGTCGGATTCTTTCTTTTGTAAGTTCACATTCTTTTCCTACTTCCTGTAAAGACATTGGTTCAAGTCCGTTTAATCCGTAGCGCATACGAATAACCTTTTCTTCATTTGGACGAAGAGTCTTTAATACACCATCTATATCTTCTTTCATTGCATTTTCAACAGCAATTTCTTCTGGTTTAGCATACATTTCATCTTCACAGAAATCTGCAACAGATGTATGTTCACTTTCAGAATTATTAATATCAGCATCTAAAGAAACCATATCTCTTGAAATATTTACCATTTCTCGTACATAAGAAGTATCCATTCCAAGTAAAGAACCGATTTCTTCAAATTCCTGCTGTTCAGATTTATTTCCGGCAACAATTTTCTTTGCCTGTTCAATTCTTACAAGTTCATTAGCTTTATTAAGCGGCAGTCTTATTGCTCTGCTCTTTTCGCTGATTGCTTTTAAGATAGACTGATTAATCCACCATACAGCATATGATATAAAATGATATCCTTTAGATACATCAAATTTTTCTATTGCATTTATAAGTCCAATATTACCTTCGCTGATTAAATCAATTAAATCTAACCCATGATTCTGATAATTCTTTGCTACTTTAATAACGAAACGTAAATTAGCTTTTAAAATTTTATCTCTAGCAGCCTTATCACCTGTCTTTGCTTTTTCAGCAAGTTCTTTTTCTTCTTCTCTAGTTAAAAGCGGAATATTTTTAATATCCTTAAGATACATTGCCAAAATTGAATCATCATTATTAATCATAAAACTTTCCTCCAGTAATTCTGTACACTTAATATATAGCAAGTTTTATGCCAAGATGATAAAAACAATAAAAAAACTGAAATTTTCACAAATTTTATGAAAATTTCAGTTTTTTTCGTTCATTTTTAATCCAGATAATATTAAATCAGATATTTATGTATCAAAAAAACACATTATTTTTTTTTAACGTTAATTTTGAGTCATTTTGACACACTTTTTTTTCTAACAAACATTATAACAAATAAAATAACTAAATAAATACAAAGACAGGCTAATGTTATAAAAGGATGTTTAGGAGCAATTCCAACAAGCAACAACATTGGAAATCCTAATGCAATTCCAGTTCCGCTGCCAGAAACAAGATTAGAAGCTGCAGGAGTTTTAAAATCAGGATCTATTTCTCTGACCAGTAAAATGCCTGAACTTATTGTTCCTGTAAGCATTCCGAACATAGATAAAAATGCTTCTTCCTTATAATCCGGGAATAATTTATCTGACATAAATTTTAAATAAACAAAAGTTACTATTCCACCAACGACTGCAGTTATTGTAAATGGAATCCATAATCCTTCCAGTCTTGTAAAATCAATTGCAGCAATTCCACAGATAATCATTACATCAAAAAATAATCCTGAAATTCTTGATAATAAATAATTATTCTGATATTGCTTTTTCATGATATTAAACTTCTTGAATTTACTGCAGAGATTTCTTACCAGAATTGCAAATAAAGATGCAAAAATAAAATTAAATCCCCATAAAAGAGATGTTACCGTTCCTGCAAGATTTGGAAGATATTTTTGTAAAATAAAACAGATGAACTTAATAACGACAAAAGTAAAAACATATACAAGTAAAACTAATGCAACTTGAATTGACAATTTATCTATTGATTGAGATACAGGCATTTCATCTTCATCCTGGAAGGTTTCAAGATTTATAGAACCATTCATCTGTTCAGGATTTAATTTTATTAATTTTCCACGCTTATTTTGAACATTAAGATAAATTACACCACCAATACATGCTACCAAAAATCCAGCTGCAGCCAATGCAAGACCATAGGATTGTCCGCCTTTAAAACCAAGACTTTCGTATGTTGAACCAATATTGTTTGCCTGTCCAGGACCTTGTCCATAGCCCATCGGTAACAAAGCACCGCTGGCTTTAAACAAAGAAGGCATAAATGTATAAGCCAGGAATAATGATATTGCAAGTCCGACAATTGCCTGAACCAGATATGTACTTACTATTAACGCTCCGCTATTAATCGCAGTTCTGACTCCATTTTTATTCAAATCACTTTTCTGCGTTCTTAAAGACAGGGCAATAAATCCTAAAGCAATACCGTGATATGTAATTATTTCAAGAAGCTGTACATCTATTTTTACGATATTCAAATATTTTATACCTAGAAGAATAAATCCTGCTAAAACCGACGTTGGTAAAAGAGACTTTCTTATAAAAGGTATTTTTAACCTTAAAATATTACAAAATATAACCAGAATAGCAATTATTCCAAATTGAATTATTACATTCCACAATTGAAAATTTTCTGCTGAATAATCCATATGAGTTCCTTTGTTTACAAATTTTTACTTTTTAAGAATTTCCAAACAATTACATATTTTCTCATATTTTTTAAATGGTCCATTTTACAATCAGATTTTATTTCATAGTGATTTCCTGCTGCATCTGAAAAAACAAGATTTGCTCTTCCATAAATAGCCATATCTATTATTTCATCTACTTTTACAGATAAATCACCTGTACTTGTTTTAAAAGAAAATCTATCTTTATACATAGAAAAGATTCCTTCACCGACAAGTTCTTCTTTATGATCACTAGATATTTTTCTTAATATTAATACTGTATCAGAGAACAATGGTCTGTTATCATCATGTTTTTTAGCAAAATCTACTAAATATTTTTCCTGATAACTATCCCACTCTTCTACTGTATGAAATTTAAAATCACTTAAAAAATAACCATATTCATCAATATCTGTAGCTGCACCGCATTTTTTACAATAAATTGAATTTCTTACAGTAACGATTGAATCAATCTCCTTGCATTTAGGACAAACGCACAAAGCACATTCCATTCCTTCTGCAAGATTCTTTCCTTTATATCTTATCTGATTTTGCTTCTGACGTAGATAAGCATTTTCCTGTAAATCATGACGGATTGCATCAGTAATTTTCTGGGCACCCATAGAAATTAATTTTTCTTTATCATAAATATTTACAATTGCACCCTGCATTTTACCTTTTCTAAATCCGTATGCCCATCTTGGACTTGTAAAATATCCGCCTGTAAATTTATATGTAACTAAAGTTGCCCCGGAAGTTAAAACCAGCTTCCCGATTGCATCTGCTATATAACAGGTTCTACCATTAAACGAACGATTTCCTTCTGGGAACACACATACATTTTTACCGGATCGCAAAGTACGAATCATTTTCATTACGGTAAGTGCATCTGAATAACCTTTCATTTTTGAAATCGGTTCAAATCCCCATTTTAATAATTTTGATGCAAAACCTTTTCTATATACATGTTCACTTGCAACAAAATACATCTGTTGAGGAAAAGACAACGCTATAAATGCAGGATCCAAATCTGTATTATGATTAGACACAACGATATAAGGTGCCTTTAAAGTTTCAGGTGCCTGTATACAAGAATATGAAAATTTTCTTTTTAAATATGATGAACACAAACGACGGCAAAAAGTCCACACCCTCTGATGACGTCGATACAACTTATTTTCTGGGGATGTTTTCATAGCACAAATATTGTAACATATAACTTGTATAAAAAAAAGTATTAGTTTTTATTTCTGTAACTTACACTGATTTTATCACCAAATTCAAAAAATTCTGTTGTAAATTCCTTATTCTGTTCTAAAAAATCAATGTATTTCTGTATTTTCTTTACCAGTTTCATTGTACTGTAATTATGAGTAAGTGTTAAATCTTCTACCATGCCATGAAACGACAGATTATCAGTAATAATTACACCATCAGGATTTAAATTATTTTTGAATTTTTCAAAAAATTTTATATACTGCGCTTTCGGACCATCTATAAAAATTAAATCGAATTTGGAATCAAGATTGATTTGTGCTGCATCACCTAAAATTAATGTAATATTTTCTGAAAGCCCTGCTTTTGAAACATTTTCCTTTGCCTGAATATGACGGTCAATATCCATCTCGATTGAAGTAACTTTTACATCATCTTTTACACTGGCAAATTTTATTGTTGAATAACCTATTGCTGTTCCTATTTCTAAAACCGATTTTATATCATGATTTTTAATATATTCACAAATAAAATCGCTGCCACCGTCCTGCATAATAGGAATTGAATTCTTTTTTGCATATTTTTTTATTGATAATAAATCTGCCATGCAATGAGTATAAAACCTAAATCAATTATCTTCAACTACGATAAATTCGCAAAAAGTATTCTATAAATATAGAAAAAATGATAGTATTATTCCTACATTTCATTATTTATAAGGAGGTAACCTATATGGTACCAGTATTAATTAAAGATTTATTATCATCAAAAGCAGACGGACGCCAGGTAAAAGTTTGTGGCTGGGTTCGTACAGTTCGTGACTCTAAAGGTCTAGTTTTTATTCAGGTAAATGATGGAAGCTGCTTTGCAAACATTCAGCTTACATTTGACCGTTCTAATCCTTCTAATAATGCAAATGTAAATCAGATTGAAGAAACACTTAAACTTTTAAATACAGGTGCTTCTGTTCGTGCAACAGGAACTTTAGTTGAATCTCCTGCAAGCGGTCAGGCTGTTGAAGTTAATCTTGAAACTATTGAATGTCTTGGTCAGTGTAACCCGGATGAATATCCTATTCAGAAGAACAAGATGTCTATGGAATATCTTCGTGATATAGCTCATCTTCGTGCACGCACAAACACATTCGGTGCAGTTTTCCGTGTTCGTAACCAGATGGCTTTTGCAGTTCACTCATTCTTCCAGGAAAGAGGATTCCAGTACATCAACGCTCCAGAAATTACATGTTCTGACTGTGAAGGTGCTGGAGAAATGTTCCAGGTTACAACATTAAGCATGGAAAAAATTGCAGAAATTGCTTTGGAAAAAGGTGCTAAAGGAATGAAACCTGAAGATGCAGCTAAATTAGTTGATTATTCAAAAGACTTCTTTGGTAAAAAAGCAAATCTTACAGTTTCAGGTCAGCTTGAAGCAGAAACTTTGGCAACTGCACTTTCTCGTGTTTATACATTCGGACCAACATTCCGTGCAGAAAATTCAAATACTCCACGCCACCTTGCAGAGTTTTGGATGTGTGAACCAGAAATGGCATTCTACGATCTGGATGATGACATGGACATTCAGGAAGACTTTGTTAAATACTTACTCAACTGGGCTTTAACAAAATGCCGTGCCGACTTGGAATTCTTTGACAAACGCATTCAGCCAGGCTTGATTGAAAGTCTTACAAAAGTTGCAAATGCAAAGTTTGTTCGCATTTCTTATACAGATGCAATTGCAAAACTTGAAGAAGCAGCTAAAAACG
>CALAUH010000077.1 GCA_937892225.1 uncultured Treponema sp. | reverse complement strand
TCTTTAACAGCCAGAACCTGATTTACAGCAGGAACTTTTTCTTCAACGAGCTCATTTTTTGTAGCACGTGCAGCATTTTTTATAAAATATCCAAGTTTTCGTCTTTCTTCAGGTCTTACAAAAGTAACAGCAATACCTGTAGTTCCGGCTCGGCCTGTTCGTCCAATTCTGTGAACATAAGTTGGACCATCAAATGGAAGTTCGTAGTTTACAACATGAGTCAAACCGCTGATATCAATTCCACGGGCAGCCACATCAGTTGCAACCAGAATACGAGTTTTGCCGCTTCTAAACCGTGCCAGAATTTTTTCACGCTGTCCCTGAGGAATATCTCCGTGAAGAGCAGCAACTTCGTAGCCTTTTTCATCAAGCTGTCTGCAGACATAATCTGCATCAGTTTTTTTCTGAACAAAAACAAGACCATAGAAGTCAGGAGAATAATCTATTAAACGGATCAACGCTTCTGTTTTTTCACTTTCGCGTACAACCCAGTATTTCTGTTCAATAAGAAGAGGCTCTTCTTCATGACCCTCTTCCTCAACAATTTCATATTCTCCCATGAACTTAGATGCAATCTTTAAGATAGGAGCAGGAACAGTTGCGCTGAACAGAAGCACGCGGCAGTCTGGATTTGCTTGAGCAAAAATATTTTCAATGTCATCAACAAAACCCATGTCGAGCATTTCATCACCTTCGTCAAGGATGAAATAATCTATTTTGCTTATGTCGAGAACACCACGGTCAATTAAATCCTGAACACGACCGGGAGTACCTGTTACAATTTCTACGCCGCGCTTGATGTCTTTTATCTGAAGACCAATAGAAGCTCCTCCGTAAACAACAGCATTGCGTGGAAAACGTCCCGTTGCAAACGAAGACATTTCTGTACAAGTCTGCATTGCAAGTTCACGTGTAGGCTCCAGAATTATTGCCCTTACATGATCACTTTCTTCACGAAGCATCTGAACAAGAGGAAGCCCAAAAGCTGCAGTCTTGCCAGTACCAGTACGAGCACGTGCAATTACATTTGAGTCACCATTCAATAAACGCGGAATCGCCAGTACCTGAACAGGCGAAGGAGTTACAAACCCTTTGCGCTCAACAGCCGCAAGAGTTGTTTCATCAAGACCAAGGTCTTCAAACGAGATAGATTCTTCTTCCATTTTTTCCCCAGGCGCATTATGTCAAAAAACAGGCGCCCTTCTCGATTCAGTTGCTGAACCGAAAGAAAAAACGGTTACCGAACTGAAAAATTAAAAAACTGGAGCAAGTATAACAACCAGTTGAAAACTTTGCAAGTACTGACATTTCTTTACATTTACCGCAAGAATTTGTCATTTTTAAAATCCATTTGAATATACTTTATATGAAATACCATTCACCGGTAAAAACAATAATTCTTGCCGCAGCATTACTGGTTTCCAGAAATCAAATTCTGTACGCAAAAGAAAAAAATGAAAACAAAAAAGAAAAGCCTGTTTTAAAACAACTGGATCTATATGCAGGAACAGAATTTTCCGCAGACACAAAACAATTATCCGCAGAAAAAGAACAGACACTTTACTCTGAACAGCAGGAAGCAGAAACTGAACAGAAAGAAAAATCCCTGGAAATAGAAACAGTATTTTCTGCCAGAACAGTAACCCAGCATATAACCGCTTTCGTAAGTGCAAAAGGTAAAGACAAAGAAATATTTTTTTCTACCAGTTTTTTAAAGGAGTTATACAAATCATCACTGAAATCGGCAGGTTTTGGAGACTGTACATATCTACGGATATCTTCATTCATCTTTATTTCTGCACGTTTCATTTTCAGAGCTGCTGCACAGGCCCGGGTAGCATGATCATTCATTTCCAATGGTGCACCGACTAGAGCTACAATAGCATCCCCTTCGTACTTATCTACAGTTCCTCGTTCATCCATAATTATGTCGCTCATTTTAGTCAGATAATAATTAAGAAGAGCTACAAGTTCGCTTGCAGAAAGAATTTCACTTATACCAGAAAATTTCTGTATATCAGTGAAAATTGCAGTCATAGTCCGTTTTTCACCACCAAGCTTCATACAAGAAGGATTCTTTATAATATCTTTAACAACATTAGGATTAAGACACTGTGAGAAACAATCCTGAATAAATTTTCTGCTATGGCTTTCAGAAATGTATTTAATAATGATTACAGAAATAAATGTCAGAATTAAAGAAGCTGCAGGAATCATAATCATCGGATACTGATGTGCAAAATGGAAATACACATATCCACCAGTAAAAATCAAGATGATGAAAACCACACCAACGATAATTATTTTTATCAGAAAAAATTACCAAAAAATACATATCTTCCATAAAATTGTAAAAACTAATTTTGAAAATATAATGAAAAGAGCGGATGAATTATGCAAACAAAGTGAAAAGGAGCAAATGGAATATGAGAAATAAATTTGATGAACAGTTAAGGCAGTTAAACAGTGAAATGATCGAAATGGG
>CALAUH010000076.1 GCA_937892225.1 uncultured Treponema sp. | reverse complement strand
AAAAGTAGAATTACCAAGTAAATCAGAAGCTGTATTAAAATTATTAGTTACTATTCAGCACATAAATTTTAAATCATTTATTAACTATGTAGTTTTCGTACCAGGTATACTTTTAGTATTTTCTGCAACAAGATTATATCCTGGCATTATGTTACCACCTGCTGATCAGGTAAAAAAATACTCTATCGGTACCTTTTTTTCTTTTGCAGGAATTATCATGAGTATTCTTCTAACAGATTTAAATAATATTAAGATCATTAATAAATTTATTACAAAAGACAGTCAGGATATTCAGATTTGTTTTGCCTTTTTAATCGCTTTTATTTTTGCGACAATCTTATTACCTGCAATGCGTGAATTATCTAAAAGAATTTATTCAAAATTCAGCTGGTGGGGTGTTCCTGCAGTCATTTATTCAACAGATAAATCTGCAATTCCTGTTGTAGATAAATTACTTGAAAATAAATATTTAGGATATATTCCCTGTGCAATTATAGAATCTTCTAAAAATATTAAAGATACAGAATATAAAAATATTCCTATTTTCAGTTGTGATAATTTAGAAGTAATGAAAGAGATTCATGATTATAATATCAAACCTGCATTCCTGTGTGATTATAAAGGTAAAATAGATAAAATCATGACACTTTATAGATACACAATTACTGTTTCAAAAGAACAAAAATCCTTTACATGTACACAACAAATTAAAGATATAGCCGGAATTATCGGAGTTACATCAACTCATAATCTTACTTTTAAAACAAATATGGTTTTTAAAAGATTAATTGATATTTTCTTAATTTTATTCTTCTCACCTATCTGGTTACCAATCTTTATTTTAATTGCAATTTTAGTAAAACTTACATCAAGAGGTCCTATTTTTTACGGACATAAAAGAGTCGGTAAAAATGGTAAAACTATTAAATGTTGGAAATTCCGTTCAATGAATATAAAATCTGATGAAATGCTTGAACAGATATTAAAAACAGATCCAGTAAGAAGAGCCGAATGGGAAAAAGACAGAAAATTTGTAGATGATCCACGCGTAACAAAATTTGGAAAAATCTTAAGAAAAACAAGTCTTGATGAATTACCTCAGTTATTTAATATTCTTTTAGGTCAAATGAGTTTTGTCGGCCCTAGACCTGTTACTGAATCTGAATTAGATAAATACGGACATTACAAAAATTATATTTTATCAGTATTACCTGGCCTTTCTGGCATGTGGCAGATTTCTGGAAGATCAGATACATCGTATGAAGAGAGAATTGCTTTTGATACATTCTATATACAAAACTGGTCAATCTGGCTTGATATCTGGATTTTGATAAAAACAGTTTGGATAGTTTTATCAAGAAAAGGAGCATATTAATGAAAAAATCCATTGTAATTTTTTTATTAATGTTTTTATCATCAGTTTTATTTGCAGATGTCTACAAAATTAGACAAGTTAATTACAAAATTAATGGAAGTGACTGGAAAATAATGGCTAAAACAAAAGAATATGCCTTAGATCAAAAAGTTCCAGTCGATAAAAATAAATTATTTTCTACAGAAGAAAAAGTAAAAGAATATATTTCTGATTATAAATTAAAATTAGAAAGTTTAAGAGCATTTGATACAATTAATATTACATATAACATTGAACCATATGAAGTTAGTGAAGATTCAACTTTTGAAATTGATGGAAAAATGATTGGTATTTTACCAAATGAAGATGGTAAATGTATAATTAATTTGGTAGATATAACTGTAGAAGCACAAGATTCTTTTCATCTTTTAGTTGTTCCCTATCCTAAATATAATTCAAACACAGGAACAGAAATTAAATTAAAAGCAAAAGATACAAATTTTCTCGGAACATTAAATGAAATGTCATCTGATTTAAATTTTGCTATTGAACAAAAATCTGAAACTGATAAACCTGATTATAAATTAGGTATTAATTTTATATATGATTATCCATTTAAAATTAAAGATTTAGATTTTACATGGTGTAATAATTACAATATTTCATATACATTTGGAAATGATCTTCCTGAATGGAATGCTAAAACAGGTTTAAAATTTCAAATTCCAATTAATTCTTTAGCATTAGAATTTTCTATTTTCCAATATGCAGTAAATAATTTTGATTATAAAGAATTTGGTGATTCTATTTATTTTACAGAAGAAGCTGAAATCTCATTACCAGTAAAACTTTTTGAAGTTAAAGATTTTGGTTATGTAACATATACCCCATATATTGATTATTCATTTAATTGGGATAAAGACGGTATTAATAAATTAAATACAGATTTATCTGGTCCAATAATTAAATTAGGTCATAAAATTTCAGGTTCAAGAATTAACTGGCATGGTAATTTTAGAACCGGTTTTTCTGCTGAAATCTCAAATAGTTTTACATATAATTTCCAGAGACAATTATTATATCCTTATATTGCAGCTGAATCTAAAGTTTATAAACATTTACCATTTAATGAAAATAACTGGTTTAATGCAATGGGAATATGTGCAGATTTATATACATTCTATTATATAAATAATTATAAAAATGAATATTTTAAATATGATGGAAATAATATTGGTTCAAGATTACGTGGTATAAGAGATGAACAATATTATGCAGTTTCAGGAAATGGTAAAGCATGTAAGGTTCCAGCTGCAATTGTATTTAGTTTTGATGCACCATTCCATATTTTTACTACTAACTTCTTAAAAGTATTAGATTTTAGTTTACAATTATCACCTTTTGTTGATATGGCATTAACTTATAATAAAGTTACTGAACAATGGTTTAACTTTAAAGATGGTTTTTATACAGCAGGTCTTGAAATGTTAGTTTATCCTTTAAAATGGAAAGGTATTACTGTAAGAGCAAGTCTTGGTTATGATGTTGGAAGAAAATTCTTTAAGAATTTAAATACTGAATGGAGATCAAATGATATTTCAAAATATGAAATATCATTTGGAGTTGGCTTACAATACTAATTATCCATTTTATCTAAAGTTAATACAGCACTTTCCTGCCAGTATTTTTCCGGTGATTCTTTAGAAAGAATAACTAATAAATCTTTTGCAAAAGTATTATATCCTAATTTAAATGAAATATTGCATAACAGATTAAAACTTTCCCATACTCTATTTTCATTACCCCATTTTACAATATCATCATAATTATGTATTTCTTTAAGGAATGATTGTAAATCAATATATTCAAAAGTTAGATTTCTTTTTTGGATTAAATTATAGCATTTTGAAAAACCGGTAATAACAGCAAGTGCACAATATCCTAAAGCTTTTTCATCCTGATTAACACTAAAATAATAATCTGCAAGCTGACAGTATGCATCTAAACTATAATAATCATAAGATCTGTACATAACAAAAAATTTTTCTAATGTATCTTTATTATTTTTTTTAATTGTATTTCGCATATTATTAATTATTAAAGTATTTCTATTTGTATCTGCAATTCCTGTAATATTTAACAATCTTTTTTCATATTCATCATTTTTATTTTGTAATTTACTTAATTCAGCAAGAATATATAAAACTGCATATTTATCATCTGGAATATCAAAAACGTCAGAATTTTCCAAAGCTTTTAAATAATATTTTTCAGCAAAGTCATATTCTCCTTCAATTTTATAAATATTTCCAATCAAAATTTCTGCTTCAGGGAAAATAGACTGATTATTTATAAATGAAAGTAAATTATTCATTGAATTATTAAATTTATCTGCATCATATTTTTTTACATATGAATTAATAATGTCTATACAGTTTTGTTCACCTCTTTCTTTTAATACTGCAAGAATTTTATCAATTCTATCTCCTACAGATTTAACTTGTTTAGTAGACAATGAATTTTGTAAAATCTTAATTTCCTGTTCTACTTGTTGTTTTCTATAGGTAATTGCATTTTCAGCATATTCCAAAGCTTTACCATATTCTTGAGAATCATAAAAAGAAACTGCCTGTCTATAAGTAACAAGACATTTATCATTAATTTTATTTTGAGCAAAAATTGAAAAATTTATAAAAATACAACATACAAAAATAATTATTTTTTTCATAAAGAATTTAATTCCTCTTCAAATACTTTATCGGCATCTTTTGCATCTATTGTACGAATAATTTGACCTTTTTTAAAAATAACTACTTTTTTATCAGTTCCTGCAATTCCTAAATCAGCATGTTTTCCTTCACCAGGACCATTAACAACACATCCCATTATTGCAACTGTAATATTTTTATCCATTGACAACAATTTATTTTGCCATCTGTCAATAAAACTATGAACATCAAAACCTATTCTTCCACATCGAGGACAACTTACAATTTTTACACCATTATTTCTTTTATTACATTCTTTTAAAATATTTAAACCTGCAATAACTTCATTTTCTGGACTTGATGATAAACTTACTCTGATAGTATCACCTATTCCTTGATTTAATAATGTTGAAAATGCTATAGAGGATTTAACTATTCCGCCAATTAAAGGTCCCGCTTCAGTAACACCTAAATGCAAAGGATTATTATATTGTTTTGCATAAAACTGATTACATTCAATTGTTTCTGTAACATCAGATGATTTCATGCTTACAACATATTGATTAAAATTTAATTTATCAAAAACTTCTGCTTCTCGAACTGCAGTTTCACATAATCCTTGAGATCGAGTTATTTCTTTTAATGCAATTTTTTCCTGTAAATCTTTTGGTAAACTGCCAGAATTTATTCCAATTCTGATTGCAACACCATTATCTTTACATGCTTCTACAACTTTCTGTGTATTTTCAAAAGAACCTATATTTCCTGGATTTATTCTAATGGCAGCAACATTACCTTTTAAGCATTCTAATGCTAGTTTATAATCAAAATGTATATCAGCTACTAATGGAATTGAAGTTTGTTCTGCAATTTGTATTAAACCTTTAGCACTTGGAATATCCGGAACAGCAAATCTTATAATATCACAACCTAATAATTGTAAATCATTAATTTGTTTTAATATGTTATCTAATTTATTATTATCTAAATCATTAATAGAATCTTTCCACATTGTCTGTAAAGATATTGGAGAATCTCCACCTATACTAATGCGTTTTGTAATTCCTTTTCCACCTAAAAATACTTTATTAGTCATATATTAATTATAACATATTTTAATATGATTTGATACAAATAAAAAAAGGTATTATAAGTATTTAACACCTATAATACCTTCTTATATTCTATTTGATTTATATTTTTTATTTTACAAATCCGAATGAGAAAGCCATTGCAAACAAAGCTACAGTTTCACAAAGACCTACAACCATAATATAAGATGCAAAACCTTTACCAGTTTCACCCTGTGCATCAGAAGCTGCAGCACCTGCTTTTCCCTGAGCAACAGCAGAAATACACATTGCAAGACCAGAACCAATACCAATACCAATTAACTGCCATGGATCAACAGTAGAACCAATCATTCTTTTTGTAAGAAGAAAACCATAAAGTGTCTGTGTAAGAGGAGCACCAGCAAAAACTAAAAGAAGAAATGGAGCTGGTTTATTGTTTAATAAACAACGTTTCCATGCACCAATAGCTCCCTGTCCTGCAATTCCAATACCGATTGCAGATCCAATTGCAGCAATACCCATACAAATTGCAGCACCTAACATTCCAAAATTCATATATTACTCCTATTATTTTTTTCCTTTTTCTGAAAAAGGATTATATTTTATTCCAGACCAAGACATTCCTAAATGACTGGAAAATTCCAAAGTATTTAATCTTACTCCATGAACAAGAACTGAAAGAAGATTTAATACCATATTCAATCCGTGTCCAAATACGAGTAAACAAATTGCAACTATAAATAAAATTGCATGACCCAACATAGAACCTGCCATTGTATTTACAGTCTCAGAAATTGCGGCACCAGCTAATCCAACTGCCCACAAACGAATATAAGAAACTATATCAGAAAAAACATTTACAACGCCAAGAATTACTGGAATAATTCCTTTAACACTTGTAAGTATTGATTCTTTTACACTTCCTTCATAATTTGCAAAAATAAAGCTTAATGTAAAACCAATAACAATTAATGCAATTTCAATATAACCGATTGGTATACCATTAATTACTTTATTTAAGGCAAAATCAGATGAACTTACAACAAGATTTAATACAACATAGAACATACCGATTAATTGTAATAATGAACCTAATTCACCTAAACATTTAAGTGATTTTCTATTGGCAATTATTCCTTTTATATGTGCAATGCTTAATTGTAATAAAGCTAAACTGAAACAGAAAATTTGTAAATTCTGATCAGTTGTAAATCCTGTTAATTCATTTGTATAAGCACTTGATATTGGTTTAACAGAAATCATCTTAAAGAAAGGTGGTAATTTTTCTGCAGGAATTCCAAACCAAGTACAAGTTACTATACCCCAGATTATTGTTGCAAAAGATAGAATTAATCCTAAAAACAATAAAGGTGGATTTTTCTTTTTTGTGATTAAATTTTTTATGATGATAATACCAAATATTAATGCTACTAAAATACCGTATCCACCATCACCAAAAATCATTCCAAAGAATATTGAGAAGAATAATAAAAACCATCCTGAAATATCATATTCATGATAACCTGGAACAGTTCCAAGGAAATCTGTTAAAGGATAAATAAGACTGATAATTTTATTATTTTTAAGCTTTGTTGGAACTTCTTCATCATCATCTTTTACATCTTCGTATGCAACAGCCCATTGATTTTCTTTACAAGCATTAAGGAATTCTTCCATATCTTCTTCTGGAATATAACCACTTACCCATGCTAAATCATTTTCCAAGCCCTGCTCTTCATGACCAATACCTGAGTAAATATTTTCAAATTCGATATCTGTTTGTAATTCATTTTTATAGAAAGAAATTTGATCCAAATAACAATGATTTTCTACAAAGAAATTTTCAATATCATCAATTTCTTTTTTTGCTTGTTTGATTTCTTCTTCAATTAATTGAGTAGATATACGTGGCAGAGGAATTTCAAAAGCTTCTGGTCCTAAAGATTCAGGTCTTTCTTCTCCACCATTAATCAACAGAAATCTTGCATGTTTTTTATCATAATTAACAAGAAGTGTATCTAAATTATCTGAAAGCTGATAATATTTATCTGTATTAATTTCAAATAATTGTAATTGAATACCTCTTGATTTTAAATAATCTAAATCATCAAGATTAACTTGTCCCCATTCTGTAAATCTTTCAAGTTCGGTTACATTTGCTGTTAAATCATCCAGAAGTTGTTTTTTTCTGTCTGATTTTTCAACTAATTTATAACAGAGATCAAGAATTTCTTCCTTAGTTTTTTTAGGAGCTGATTTTTTTTGCTTTTTAGGAATCTTTAAATCAGAAAGTATTGATTCTGATACAATAAAATTATTATATGCTTCTTTAAAAGCAGCTAATTTTTCTCCAGAACCTTCTATACTTTCTAAATGTAATAATCCTATTTTTCTAAGTTGTTGTAAAGCATTCTCTTTTTCTTTATTTAAAAGAACAATAGAGACTTTTTTCATTGGTAAAATCATTCTGCTGCCTCCTGTCCTTCTTCAACTTTAGACTGTAATTTCTTTTTAGAAATTTTACTTCTAACAACACCAGCAACTTGTTCATCACCAAGATAAACTGTTATTTTTTTAATATTTGCTTTAGTTTCAGGTATTTTTACTTTTTCAAAAAGATTTACTCGCTGTGTAGTTGTCCTTAATTCCTGAGATAATAATCTTACCTGTTCATCAAGAACTTCTGCTTCTAAATCTAGTGATAAAGCCTTTTCCATTCTATCAGCTGCCATATCAATCCATAAAGGAGTTTGATATAAATCATATTCTCCTCTAGAAAAATCAGCACCTTCATATATAGGAATTGAAACACCGGCAATATTTCCAAATCCTTTTTTTATATTTTTAACAGTTACCATTCCTGGTTTAAACTCTTCTTGTTCACCGAATACGGCAATCCAGTCATTAAATTCTTTTTCAAGTTCTACTCTTTGTTGTCTAACTTCTTTAGCTTTTAAATCGATAACTCGAATTTCAGACTGTAACTGTTGTTTTTTGAGAATAAGTGTTGGAAGATATCTTTTATACATTTTAAGAGCATCTTTTTGTACTTTAAGCTCGTTTTTTGTCAGCTTAATTTTTGCCATAAATAATCCTCAAATCTTATTAATCAGTCACAATAATTATTTATTACGTGGCCAATATTTTTCGATTAATGCAGATTTTAAGCCAGTTTCTTCCGGTTCAAAACAATCTGCAAGAATCTTCCAACCATTATCAAGAGCATCTTCCAAAGGAATATTTTTAGAAAGATCCATCATCTGAGCTTCAAATTCCTGTCCATAAGCAAGCAGTTTATCATCCCACTTACTCATATTGAATCCCATTGATTTCTTTTCCAAAGTATCTTTATAATTTGAATAAAGACGAATCATACCATCCATTAAAGCACGATGATCATCACGTGTAGAACCGTTAACGTTCTGTTTAAGACGTGACAAAGATCCAAATGGTTCAATACGTCCACCTTTTAAATAATACTGTCCTTCTGTAATATAACCAGTATTATCTGGAACTGGATGAGTAACGTCATCACCAGGCATTGTTGTAACAGCAAGAATTGTTACTGAACCAGCTGTATCAAAATCAACAGCTTTTTCATAACGGCTAGCTAACTGAGAGTACAAATCTCCAGGATAACCACGGTTAGATGGAACCTGTTCCTGTGTAATGGCAATTTCCTTCATTGAGTCTGCAAAGTTTGTCATATCAGTAAGAAGTACAAGTACATCTTTACCTTTAAGAGCAAACTGTTCTGCAACTGCAAGTGAAAGGTCAGGAATCTTCTGACATTCTACAGTTGGGTCAGCAGCTGTATGCATAAACATTACAGTTTTTGAAAGAGCACCACCATCTTCAAGTGTTTTCTTGAAATAAAGGTAATCATCATATTTAAGACCCATACCACCAAGTACGATTACATCAACTTCTGCCTGCATGGCAATGCGTGCGAGCAACTGGTTATAAGGTTCACCTGAAATTGAGAAAATAGGAAGCTTCTGTGAAACAACCAATGTATTGAACATATCAATCATTGGAATACCAGTACGAATCATACGACGAGCCATAATACGTTTTGATGGGTTTACAGATGGACCACCAATAGTAACAAGACTATCTGCAAGAGCAGGACCTTTATCTCTAGGTTCTGCAGAACCATTGAAAATGCGTCCAAGTAAATCATCAGAGAATGAAACTTCCATCTGATGTCCAAGGAATTTAATATGGTCACCAGTAGAAATACCACGACCACCGGCAAAAACCTGTAATGAAACAATATCACCTTCAATCTTTGTAACTTTCGGTGTAATATTCGCAATATTTGTGGTGTTTGCATTTACTTTTTGTTTTAACTCTGTTAAATCCTCACCTTGTGTAACAGTAATTGCACTTACATTTGACAATTGAGTCAAGGCAGAAGTAATATTGTTTTTAAGATTATTAATTTCATTTCTATTATTTCTATGATCATCATAGCAATTCAAAGGACAACTTTATACCTTGCAAACCATGATTTGATAGCATATTTTTTCTTTTTGTCTAA
>CALAUH010000075.1 GCA_937892225.1 uncultured Treponema sp. | reverse complement strand
AAATACAATTAGATAATTCTTTTAAGAACCAGCTTTGTGAATCTTTCCAGATTGCATTGCAAGAATCTAAAATTATCATGTAATACATTGTAGTTTCTAATCTGTTAAGTTGTCTGTTTGAAGCAAAGAAAGTTAAATTTCCGTCTTTAGCAGAAACACTCTGTGATGCAGGATCAACAGGTTTTTCAGAATCTGCATATCCAAATTCTTTGTATGGAACTTCAAATAAAACAAATTCAGTTTTCATTCCTTTTCTTACATTATCATTATATTTTTCTGGATTTTCTGTAACATAAAAATTCATTGAAACTCCATTAATAACTTTTGTAGTCTTTTTTGCATTTTCTGGAGGGGCAAATTTTTCTGTAGAAGCTTCTAAAATCATTGAGCATGAAATATTTTGTTTATCAGCTGATACGAAATCATCTGGAGATATAATCATAATTGTATTGTTTTTAGAGTAATCATAAACTCTTAATCCCCAGCCACTTTTTGCAGGAACTGTAGAACCGATTAATGTATTTTTAATAATATACTCTTCATTAATTTTTGCTACATTCCAGATAACATCTTTACTGTAAGTTCCATCAATTTTAGTTTGAAGTTCTTCTGGGTTTACCATGTTATATAATGATAATTCTTCAATTGGAACATCATATTCTTTTGCAATAAGATTTAATGCTTTAAAAGCAGAAATTCTCATATTTAACATATTATATGCAATTGCTAAATCGAACCAGAATTGACCGGCATACTCATCAACTTTTTCTAAACCACCACGGATTTTTATTGCTTTCTGGAATTCATCATAAGCTAAAATTGGTTTTGAACCTGAATAGAATTTTCCTAAAACCCAGAAAGTTCTATATTCTTTTGAATATTTTTTTTCTAATGATTTACCGTATGCTTCAACATCTTCCCATGCGATTGCATCAAGATTATAAAGATATGAATCTATTATTAATTCAAGTAATTTAACATCATAAGAAGGCTTTTTTATAGAAGAAATGTGATTTTTTGATTCATTAAGTTCTTTTATAACAAGATCCTTGCTTTTGTCATATTTCCATTCCATCTGCCAGTATTCAGCATAATTTTCATTATTTAGAAACTGTTGATAGCAGGCAATAAAGTCTGGATCTGTTGGTAAATTTTTTTCATTAATAGCAACTGATTGTGCAAAGAAACAATTAGGTAATATTAATGCTAATAAAAGTGTGAAAAACTTTTTCATTTTGTTCTCCTGTTTTTATAGTATTATTTTCTTTTTAATGTATTTTTCTATTTAAATCTAGATTAAAATTTTGTATATTTTATGTATGATGAATAAACATAATATGCAGGTTTTACAGGAACTTGCTTTAAAAAATGGTCCACTTTGTGTTGGTTTGGATACAGATCCATCTTATATTCCAGAAAACATTTTGAAAAATTATAAATCTAATGCAGAAGCTGTTTTAGATTATAATAAAGCAATAATTGAACGTGTTGTAAATGATAAATCGGCATGTTGTTTTAAAGTTCAGATTGCCTATTATGAAGCAATGGGTTTAGAAGGACTAAAAGTATATTCTGAAACATTAAAGATGATTAAAAAATCAGGATTGATTGCAATTTCTGATATAAAACGCGGAGATATTGGAGCAACTTCAGATGCGTATGCAAAAGCTCATTTTTCCGGTGATTTTGAAACTGATATTATAACTGTAAATCCATATATGGGTTTTGATACTTTGGTTCCATTTACAAAATATGCTTCTCCAGATTTAGGTGGAAAAGGAGCATTTGTTCTTTTATGTACATCAAATCCTGGAATGACAGATATTGAACATCAGGAATTAAAAAACGGCGGTTTGCTTTTAGAAAGAGTTGGTGATGAAATTGCCCGTATAAATGAAGAATATAAAACTTTTTATAATGAACAGACATGTGGTCCAATTGGTGCTGTTGTTGGTGCTACACAGGAAAAAGACGCACGTTATATTAGAGATAAATATTCACAGACATTCTTTTTAATTCCAGGTTATGGTGCTCAGGGTGGTGCTGCTGCAATTGCTGCGACATTATTAGATAAAGCTGGTGGTGCAGTAAATTCAAGTCGCGGTATTTTATGCGCTTGGAAAAAAGATAAAGAATTGGCAGATAAAATAGAAAATAATAAATTAACTTTAAAAGATATTGCTGACAGTGCTGCAAAAGCAAGTCTTTTCTCTAAAGAAGATTTATTGAATGCTAAAAAATTAATATAGTAAAAAATTATCAAAGAGGATTTTATGTTTAAAGATTGCAATGGTCTTCCATATCCAGTTTTTGCAGAAGGATTGGTAACAGGTTGTAAAGCTGTTTCGGGTGCAGTTCCTTTTGGAAGTGTTTATTTATTAAGTGTTGTAATTCAGGAAAAACCAGAAGATAAAAATAAGACACAGCATCCTTGTCCTGGTCAGTTTTATATGCTTCATGCTCATAGAAGTAATACATTACTTGGTAGACCTATAAGTGTTTTTCATGTAGATAAAAGTCTTTTTGGTGCAATGGAAATTCAATTTTTGATTTTATTAAAGGGAAAGGGAACATCAGAATTATGCAATTTAATTGATGGTGATAAAATTTCTCTTTTAGGACCTTGTGGAAATAAATTTCCTGTAGAAAAATATAAAAAAGCTTTGATTGTTGGTGGTGGTATTGGCGTTGCTCCAGTTGCTGGTTTTACAGAAATTTTAAAACCAAAAACATATGATTTTTATGCATCTTTTAAAAGCGGAAAATATGGTCTTGATTATGTTCAGCCGGAAAATCTTGTTATAACTACAGATGATGGTTCTGTCGGTATAAAAGGTATGTTACCTACAGCTCTTACAAAAGACGTTCTTAAAAAAGAAAAATATGATGTTGTATATGCCTGTGGTCCTTTACCAATGCTTAAATATGTAAAACAAATTGCTGAAGAATGTAACATTAAATGTTATTTAAGCATGGAAGCAAGAATGGCTTGTGGTGTTGGTTGTTGTCTTGGATGTACAATTGATACTACAGAAGGAAAAAAACGTTGTTGTAAAGAAGGCCCTGTTTTTGATTCAAAGATTTTATTTGAAAATGAAGAAGAAAAGTCTATACAAAATAAAAAATCAATAGAAAATAAAGAACCAGATTTAAGTGTAAATATTGCAGGGGTTGAATTTAAAAATCCTGTAATCGGTTGTTCAGGTACATTTGGTTTTGGACTTGAATATTCAACAGTAATTGATGTAAATCGTCTTGGAGGAATTGCAAGTAAAGGTTTAACTTTAGAACCAAGACAGGGAAATGATGGAATTCGTATTTGGGAAACTCCTGCAGGATTAATGAATTCAATCGGTTTACAAAATCCAGGTATTCCACATTTTATAAAGAACGAGCTTCCAGCAATGATGAGTTTAAAGCCTGTTGCAATTGCAAATCTTTCTGGATCATCTTTGGAAACATATGTAGAAGGTGCAAAATTATTGGAAAAAACAAAAGTTCCAATGATTGAATTAAATATCAGTTGTCCAAATGTAAGTGCCGGTGGTGCTGCTTTTGGTATGACTTGTTCTGCTGCAAAAGATGTTGTAAAAGCTGTAAGAGCGGTTACATCAAAACCTTTAATTGTAAAATTAACACCACAATCTTTAGAATTAAACAAAGTTGCATTGGCTTGTATAGAAGCAGGTGCAGATGGTATTAGTTTATGTAATTCATTTCAGGGAATAGCAATTGATATAGAAAAAGGGGTTCCTGTTTTTGATAAAGTTAAAGCAGGTCTTGGTGGACCGGCAGTCAGACCTATAGCAGTTCGTCTTGTTTATGAACTTGTAGAAGAAATCAATAAGCTTCCGAAAGAAAAAAGAGTTCCTGTTATTGCAATTGGTGGAATTGCAACATGGCAGGATGCAGTAGAATTTATAATGGCAGGTGCTTCTGCTGTAGAAGTAGGAACTGCAACTTTTGCAAATCCTAATGCGATGATAGAAATTATAGACGGCTTATATGAATTTATGAAGAGAAAAGGATATTCTTCTATAAATGATTTTAAAGGAATTATTCAAAAAAATAATTAAGCAATTTTCTGACACTTTTCAATAATTTCTTTTGGAAAAATGATGTTCATCCGGGCAGTTTTTCCATTAAAACAGATAATATCTTGGACGCCAAGAAAATTATAAATCTCTTTAACCCTTCGTTTTACAGTAGAGTTAGAGAGATTTAATTTTAATGAAATATAATCAATTTTGCAGTTTTTTATTAAAAGATAAAAAATAATTAATTCTTCTTCTGTAAAATCAGATTTAGTTAAATCTAATTGTTTTTTTGGATTTAATTCCATTAATTGTAAAATATAAAAATAAATTAATAGAAAAATAAGAAAAACTATTACAGTATAAATTAATGATTTATAAAAGCAGTGTAAAAATCTATATAAACCAAATCTTGATTCAGATAAAAGACAAGCAAAATATAAAATGCCTGTTAAACTGATTTTTAGAATTTTTTTATGATGATAAAAACCTTGTATTGCAAAAGATATACATCCAATTGCGAAAAAAGAAATTCCACCATGTTCTTCGGGAAAGTAAATCAAAATACAACATCCGTATAAAAAACTTACTAAACCAAGATAAATTAGATTTCTTGGAAAAATAAATAAAAGAATTAATAATAATAAAGCAATTGAATTAATAATTGTCCATTCGTAATGTTGAGTAAAAAAAGAATAGAAGATAAAAAAAGAAGAAACAATAATTCCTATTGAAACAAGAAATCTTTTAAATATAACATTTTCAATAAAATTAACTTCTTTCATATTAAAAATTATAATTTATCTATGCGTGAAAGTAAAGAAATCATGGTTAAAAGTGATGAATTTGACTAAATAAGGCATAAATTTTTGACACTTAGGTGTCAAATTCATAGTAACCATGGTTATTTAATTGATTTATTTTAAAAAGTCGTATAAAAATATAATTACTAAAATGATATTGCATACAGTAATCTTAATATATATCTGCCGTTAGATATGGACATTCGAGAGTTAATTAAGATTTAAAAAAGATAACTAAAAATCTGAATAAGAATTTTCCTTTTTTTATTCTTGTTTGCAGAAAACTTCTTTTTTACTATAATTAAAATATGGTAAGGAAGAAGTTTTTTGTTTTAACACAACTATTATTTTTATCATTTTTATATTCACAGGAAATAGACAGACAGTTTTTATTAGATAAATCTATTGTTAGTACTGAAAATAATTATCGTTTAAAAAAAGTAATAGACAAAATTAAAAATAATGAAAAAGTATATATTGCTGCAGTTGGCGGTTCTATTACAGAAGGTGAAGGTCCGGCAGATTTTAAAGATGGTTATGCGTATCAATTTTTTAAAAAATTAAAACTTCAGTTTACAAGTAATAATGGAAAGAATCTTTATTTTAATGGAGCCGGTTTGTGTGGGACTCCATCAGTTTTAGGTTTGATTCGTTATAAAAAAGATGTAGAAGATGTTTTTGGTAAAAAACCAGATTTAGTAATTCTGGAATTTGCAGTTAATGATTCAAGCAGTAATAATTATAAACGTTCATATGAAGCATTAATTAAAGACATTTTATCGGCTGATGAAAATACGGCAGTTATTTCTTTATATTCTGCAGCACCTAATGGAAATTTTCAAAATCAGATGAAAATAATTTCTGATTATTATAAAGTTCCGCAAGTCAGTATTTTAAATTTAGTAAATAAAGCATATGAAAAAAAATATTTTACTAAAAATGATTTTTATGCAGATTACATACATCCTAATTATTTTGGGCATGAATTAATGGCAGATGCTTTAATAAATCTTTTAAAAACAATAGACCGTCAGCCATATAATAACAAATTTGAAATTCCAGAAAAATGTTTAATAGAACCGTCTTTTTCGAATATGAAAATGCTTTTAGAAAATGATGAAAATGTAAAAATTGATAAAGGTGATTTTAATCAAACTGATATAAAAGTTCAGCATTATTTTAAAAATAGAAAGATTGCTTTTGAAAATAATTTTTATCATCCTTCGGTAAACGGTAACAGAAGTTTTAAAGTAACATTAAAGTGCAAAAATTTTATTTTGTATTATAAATGTCAGAGTGCAAAAGAAATTGAAAAATTCGGAAAAGCAAAAGTTTATGTAGACGGAGTATTAATTAAAGAAATTGATGGTGAACCTGTTGGTTCTTGGAATAATCCTCTTTTTTCTATTATAATTGATGAAAAATCATCTGCTTTGCATACAATTGAAATACAGCCGGAACCAGGAAAAGGTTTTACAATTTTAACTATAGGATATTCAGAATAATGTTTTACGATAACGGATTACAATTTTCATGTCAAAGATGTTCTTATTGTTGTGGTCATTCACCAGGATTTGTTTATTTGTCTAAACGTGATTTAGATACTTTAAGAGCTCATTTTAATATGACAGTAAAAGAATTTGTGGAAAAATATTGTCGCTGGGCAGATTATTATTATGGAGAACAGGTTTTAGCTTTGCTTGAAAAGAAAAATTATGATTGTATTCTTTGGGATAGCGGTTGTTCTGCTTATGAAGCAAGACCTGTACAATGTTCAACTTATCCTTTCTGGGCATGGATGTTAAAAGACAAAGAAACCTGGGATGAATGTGCTAAAGAATGTCCTGGTATGAATAAAGGAAAAACCTGGACTAAAGAAGAAATTGAAGAAAATAAAAGCGGGTATGTTAGAAACATCCCGCTTAAAAAAGAAGAAGTCGAAGCTTTAATTAAAGTTGAAACTTCATCAGATTAATTATTACTGGTAATCTTTTGGAGTAATTTTAATTTCTGTAATAAGTTTTCCATCAATACCATAATATCTGTGAACGAATGTTACTTTTAAATTTTTAAGATAAATGATTGCTTCATCTGTAGAATCTTTAATTCCAGAAATTAAAGCTGGTTTAATAGTAGCATCAAGGGTAGCTTTTGGGAATGCTGTTGCATCACCTTTTAAAGCATAAGAATAAATAAGATTTAATTTATCAGCACCAATACCAAAAAGAATTGTGTATTCATCAACTTGTGATGGAAGAGTTTCCCAAGAAGCCTGTGCAACTGCCTGAAGAATTTCTGCAGGTTTTGCTTCTGCATCTTTAGAGAACATACCAAAAGTAAATGTACTTAATACTAATAAAGCTAATATAAATTTTTTCATGTTTTATAACCTCCTTAAAACAATAGCTAAAGTATAATAAAAAACAACTTTATTTTCTATATAAAATCTGTTAAAATAAAAACTATATTTTACTATTTAGGAGATTTATTTCTATGGCAGAAAAAAAAATCACACATTCTACAAGTAAGGCATCTGCACCTGTTGAAAAAAAGAGTACAGTAGGTTTAAGAATTGGTGCATTCGTTTGTTGGGCTATAGCTCTCGTTTGTGAAGTTATGGCTATTCTTAATGTTACAGGAAAATTTAATATTACAGACAAAATTTCTCCTCTCGTAATAATGATTATTTTCCTTGTAATTGATTTAATTTTAGTAATTGTTGGTTCAAGATTATGGGTAAATGCAAACCATATTAATCCAGCATCAGAAAAAAATAAAGTTGCTTTCTTCCTTTATAATAACCTCGGTGTTATTATAGCTATTATTTGTTTCCTTCCATTTATCATCATTACACTTACAAATAAAAATGCTGATAAAAAGACAAAAACAGTTGGTGCTATTGTTGCAGCAGTTTGTCTTGTAATTGCAGGTCTTGGTAGTGTTGACTGGGATCCAATTTCTCAGGAACAGCAGGCTGCTGAAAGAGAAGCTCTTTATGGTAAAGAAGTTTACTGGACAAAAGGTGGTAAAAAATACCATACTTCTCAGGACTGTCAGCATCTTGATAGATCAGAAGAACTTATCGTAGGTTCAGTTGCTCAGGCTATTGATGAAGGAAAAGATAACCTTTGTAAAACTTGTGCAAAACGCGATAACTTAACTGTAAAAGATTTAGAAGCTAAACCAGTTGAAGCTATTGAAGATGAAGCTGCAAATCAATAATAAATAAACAGATATTTTTTAATCTGTAAATTGGAATGTACCTTAATGATTGGAAACAATTTTTAAGGTACATTTTTTTTGTTTTAAATTCTAAAAATCATATTATTTATAGAATTTAAACTACAAGTTTAAAATTAGGTGATGACATTTTTTTATTAAAGTGATAGTTTAATTTTATAAAATATATGCGTTGCATATAAAACAGTTCATTGGTTAATTCAATGAACAAAAATTTCTTAGATGTCGTTGACAACTATTTATCTTTAAGGAGGACGTAATGTTCGCATCAAAAATTAAAAATTCAATTATCAATTCAGCTATTGTAAATACAAATCGTCGTCTTTTAACTTTAGTTGTTAATCATCATGGCACACATTGTATTTATGAGCATAGTGGCAATGGAATTTTTGTTTATGAGAAAAGGAGATTTAACCAATGGAAGGAAACAAATGCTTTTTAAGACCAGTTATTGATTTACAGGCAACTGGCAACAAAATCAAAGAATTAAGAAAAACAAATAAATATTCAATAAAAGATATTCAGGATGTTTTTGGTTTTGAATATCCTCAGGCAGTTTATGCATGGGAACAGGGAAAAAATGTTCCAACAATAGATAATTTGCTTATACTTTCAAAATTATTTGGAGTTCAGATTGAGCAGATTGTCTGTGTAACAAATGTTGAAATAAAAATTGCATGTTCTTCTAATAAAGAAGCTTGTGCAGAAAAAGTTTGTGATAATTGCAGATTAAAAACAGCATAAAATCATAAGAATTTTCTTAATGACAAAAAGATAAAATAGATGATATAATTTTTTTATGAAAAGAATTTTATCATTTATTTTATCTTTATTTATTTTAAACGGATTTGTATTTTCTCAGGAAATACAAGAATGTGGTTCATCGCCAAAAAAATCTTCAACTGTAAAAAGTGCACCAAAAAAATCTTCATCATCAAGTTCTACATCATCAGATTTGGATTCTGAATGTATGTCTATATTAATTGATTTATGTTGTGATTTGATGATTGAAAATGGTATTCATGTATCATTTAATGATTACCCTTATGCAGACGGCGGAGAATTTATTGTTCATGATTATAATGGAAGTGGAACAGATAAGCTTTGTAATTTCTTGTTAGAAGATTCTGTTTTTTATTTTCCTGCAAGCAACTTGATGGGAAATAGAACTAGATTTGAAACAACATTATTCTGTTTTGCCGGTTTAAATATAGAAAATATTTTATATACAAATGATTTAAGAAATACAGACGGAAGATTATTGGATTTTTCTGATACACAGGGTATTCTTAAATTAGGAGCTCAAATTTATTGTATCCAGTATAATCCTATAAGTATTGGTTTTAATTTAGACTGGTTACATATGTATAATAAAATATATTTTGATACTTTTTATACAGAAATGATAGTTCGTTCTTATCCAGTAGATCCACTTCATCTTGAATGGAGACTTGGATTTTCAGGTATGCCAAAAACAAATTACACAGTTGATGACACTATTCCAACAGAATTGTTAACAACATCTTCTGTAATGGTTGGAATTGTTTTATCTCGTTTAGAAGTTTTTGCAACTTGGGAATATGTTCAGGACGGTTACCAGCAGATGAGATCAAACGGTTTAGGATTTGGTTTTAGATATAATTTCTAAAATAATTTCTGAATGGCTTTGGTCAGTATTTCTGCCATTATTTTATGTGTTTTATAGGATGGGTGCCAGTCGGTACCTATCCCGTCTTCTTCTTTTTGTATAGGAAATTCAGTAAAAGAACAAACAGCATCAGAAAAATCATTTGTGAATAAGTTTACGGCTTCTTGTACACTTTCGTTCAAATCATTTCCCATGGCACCAAGACAACAGATAATTTTTGCATCAGGGCTTCTTCTATGAACTGCTTCTAAGAGTTGTCTGTAGCAGCTTACAAATGTTAATCTTCGATCTTCAATTTTTCTTACATAGCTTATATCATTTGTTCCAAGATGAATAATAATCACGTCAGGTTCATATTTTTTTGAATCCCAGATTTCATTTTTTATTTTTAAATTTAGAGTTAAATCTTTGTCTGTATATGGCCATAATGCAGGCATTAATAAATGAGTATCTGGAAGATTTTGTGTTTCTGGATCAATGTAATTCGAAGTAATACCGATACCGCTCCATGAAACGCATTGTATATCTGCATTTAGATTTTTTGCAGTTAAAAATGCATAGCTTTTATCTGAACGTTCTTGTGCAGTAGTAAAAATATCCTTTTCCCAGATACCGTCTATACCATAACCGCAAGTTATACTGTCACCAATAAATTCTAGTTTAAGATTATCTGTTTTATTTGCTATGATTTTTCCATCAATATCTAATTCTTTTAAACCACATTTAGCAAAGGCACATTCGCTGATTTTAATTACTCTTATTGTTACAGTTTCTCTTTTATCAGATTCGAATAATGTTATTTTATTTTCATTTTTTCTTAAAATAATTTTTTGTTCAGGATTTTCTGATAAATCTTTTAATGAATTATTTTTTCCTTTTGTGATATAAACAGCAATAACAGCAAGATTTTCTTCAGGATAATTTTCTGTATTACTTATAAGAACAGCTTCTGCTTTTTTTCCTGTAAAAGTAAAATTAAATCCACTGCTGGAATAATTAAAATAACGTATGTTTTTATAATCTAAAAAGCGTCCGTTCCAGTTTATTTTATCAAAAGAAATTTTCATATGAATCTTAAACTATATTTATTTTGATTTTAGTCTGAATAATTTTGAATTGCGTTCTGGTGTCCAAACAGATTTTCTTTCTACTGGAAGAGTATTAATATCATCTTCAATAAAACCAAGTTGTTCAAACCAGTCAGATGTTTGAGTTGTCATAATAAAAACAGATTTTGCATTTAGTTCTTTTGCATGTTTAGTAAGATATTCAACCATCTTGAAACCTATGCCCATGTTTGAGAAACTTTCATCTACGGCAACACCTGCAATTTCTGCCTGTTTATCTTTAAATAAATGTAAACTTGCACAACCGTGAATTCCGCCGTCAATTTCATATACGATATAATCATTAATAATTTGTGATAAGGAATCTTCTGTTCTGTTTAATAATTTGCCTGTTTCGATATAAGGACGCATTATTGAAAGAACTGTCGGAATATCAGTTTGAGTCATTGCTCTGATTTTTCCATAATTGTTTGTGTAAATCATTGTTCCGGAACCTAAATCACTGAAAATTTCACAAGGCAGAACTCCATCTATATTACCGTCAACAATATGTACACGAGTTACTCCGTTTTTACATGCTGTCTGTGCAGTTTTTAAAAGAGTTATATCATTTTTAGTTAATTCAGAATCTTTTATTTGAATCTTGTTTTTTTCAATTTGTGATATAAAATCATCGACTTCTTCTAATGTCATTGCAGGAACATCACCGGCTTCTGATAAAGCAAAATTTTCTGAAACTTCATATTTTGTAGAATTAATTCCACCATTTTGCATAACAAAAAATAATTTATCTGCACATAAATTACTTGCAACCTGTTGTGCTAATAATAAAGAAGAAATATTGTAAGGATGACCCGCTGAATTCCAGCCGATACATGGGAAAATAGGAATAAAACCATCATTTAAAACTGTTTTTATGGCCTGAGTTTCAAGTTTTTCAATTTCACCGGCAGTTCCATAATCAAATCCGTTTAATACACCTTTACTTCTAGAACGAACCCAGTTTCCGATTATTGCAGTTATATTATTTGCGGCAAGACTTGTCATTACAATATTTGAAACATCAAAAGCAGCCATTTTAATTAAAGGCATTGCTTCTGGAGAAGTTATGCGGGAATTATCTTTATAAGACCATGAAATATTGGAATCAGTAAGAACCTGATCTATTCTTGAACGTGCACCTGGAATGATAATTACTTGTAATCCAGCTTGATGTAGTAAAGCTATATCTTTTATATGAGAAGAATATAAAGGCGAAGTAATGATTTTATCATCAAGATAAATAACTACTACAGCGTTTTTGAATTTCTGTAAATATCTTATTACATCGCGAATACTTTTTGCTTTTTTTAATGTTGTGCTTGCCATAAATTAAAGTATAAACTTAATAGAAAGAGCGTGCAAGTATAATTAAATCATTTAATTGTACATATCCATTTTTCAGATTCAGATTCAACATTTTCTTTAGCGTGTGTAAGTGCGTATGATAAATCTTGATTTTTACTTATTTCAATAATGTCTTTAAGTATTTCTGGTTTATTTTCAATTTTTCCGAGTTTACCACAAAAAACTGTAACAGGAATTTTTTTCTGACATTTTTCAATACGATTTATAATTCCACCGATAACTTTTCCCATTAAACTCTGGTAATCGAAACTGCCTTCTCCTGTAATGATATAATCACAATCTTGAATTCTATTATCAAAATCACATAAATCCAGGACCATATCAATTCCACTTCTTAAAGTTCCGTTTAATCCTGCTAAAATTGCAAATCCTAATCCACCGGCAGCGCCTGCTCCTTCGTATAAAGAAAAATCAGTTTTTCTCATTTTGTTAAATAGTTCTGCGACATGCATACAGCCTTTATCAAGACGTTTTATCATATCGGAATCTGCACCTTTTTGTGGAGCAAAAATATAAGAACAACCGTTTTCTCCATAGAGAGGATTTTTTACATCACACATTCCTTCAAAACGAGCTCCCTGAAGTCGTGGATACATCATCGTTAAATCAATATCGACAATATCACTTAGAGTTTCACCTGTAGGTACAAATGAAATTCCGTCTTTGTTATAAAAACATGCACCTAAAGCAGCAAGCATTCCAAGTCCGCAATCGTTTGTAGAACTTCCGCCTAAGGTTAAAATTATTTTTTTTGCACCCATGTCTACGGCATAAGCAATCATCTGGCCGACACCATAAGTACTTGTTATTTCAGGATTTTCTCGACCTTTGATTTGTGGTAATCCGTTAGAATAAGCAGCTTCTATAACAACAGTTCTTCCGTTATCAAAAAAGCCGATAGGAACATCAATTTCTTCATAAAGAGAATTCTGAACACTACAATATGATATTTTTCCATTCATTGCAGATAAAAGGCAGTCTAAAGTTCCTTCACCTCCATCTGCGACTGGAAGAAAATCGAAAGATACATCAGGTCGGACTTTTTCAACACCTTTTTTAAAAGCTTCACAAAAATCTTTAGCTGTTAAACTTCCTTTAAATGAGTCAGGTGCAAGTAAAATTTTCATTTAATCCTCTTTTAAGCACAGAAAAATAAACAGGATGCAATAAAAAGCTGTCCAAAGTAATATAAACTTAAATTAGTGATTCGTAAACTGAATTTTGTTGTTGGTCCAAATGTATTAAAAATTAAAACAACATCACTTATTGTGAATAAAACAGCACCGATTGCATATAAAATAGTATAAAGTTCAAATCCACTTGTAATACAGTTACCGATGGCGATACATGTCATTAAAACGACAGCACCAATATATACGATTCCGAAAATCTTAAAAGCCAGTTTGACTTCAAAACTTTTAAAGATGATTGTAAGAATGATTGCAGCAATAATAATTCCACAAGCAATAGAAATAATGAGTGATTGTGATAAAGGAATAAGTGCAACTAAATATAAAATGTGTCCTGTTAAAAAGGCAGCAATTCCTGCAAGAAAGATTTTCTGACCTGCTTTTTCAAAAACAAAGCGTAAGTTTAATAAAATGTCACCTAATGCACCAAAAAGAAGTCCGAGGAAAACAAATTTTGGTAAAGAGTTTATACAAGAATGATTATAATGATTATAAAATCCTATAAATCCGAAAATACAGAAAGCTATAGAAGCACAACCTTTTAAAATTACAGCAGCAACATATTTTTTTTTATGTTCAACTGCAATAAAAACACCTTGAAGAATTATTCCAATAATGCATGGAAGAAAAATCATAAAATTAATTAACATTTTTTACCCCTTTTTTTATTATAACATATATTTTATTTCAGTATTAAATAAATTCTTAATTTGTTTTATTTTTGAAAAAGGATATAATATAAATATGAAGAAAAACTTGGTACCTAATAAAAAGGCTTTAATTAAAATAGGTTTTATATATTTATTTATAATGGCCTTTATTAATTTTTGTGGTGTTCTTTTATGCAATTCTCAATTACTACAGGCTATATTAGTTATTCAAGAAGATGAAAATTTAATTACGTGGAAAGAATTTCAAAATAAATATTCAGTTTTCCAAGATATTGTATTATATCTTTGTTTTTTAATTCCTATTTCGATAGGTATTATATACATTATTTTTGCTAAACCTTCAAAAATAAAAAAAAGAATAGTTAATATTCCATATGTTTATTCCTTTTTAGGTGCTTTAGGCTGGCTTATCCAAATAATAAAAAGTTCAATTCTTTATATTATTTTTATAAATATAACACATATGTCAGTAAAAGACCTTTATTTAACTTCTGTCATGATGATTATACTTATTTGTCTTTTTGTTTTTACTTTTTGCTTTTTAAGTCTTAATGGCATTCACAGAAAATTTATACTTCCATCATATTTTTCAGAAGAACCAATTTCGTCTATAAATGGAACTCATAAACTTTCAATCCCAATTCTTTTCATAATTTTCTTTATTTCAGTTTCTATTTTTCCATGTTTTTATCTGTTTTCAGTGCTTTATTTTTCAAGTATAAATAGTGGTTTTGAAATTCCTAGTGAAGTTTATACTTTTCTTGCTATTATTGCTGTTTTTGAAATTGTCACACTTGCAAGTTTTACAGTTCATTTTTCAAAACCTCTAACAAAAATTAAAAAAGCCACTCAGGAAATTAAAAACTATAATTATGATAAAAAAGTTGAAGTTGTAAGTGCAGATGATTTTGGGGAACTTGCAGACAATTTTAATGAAATGGCAAGTTCACTTAATCAAAAAACAAAAAAAATCGGTGTGATTCAAGATTCAATTATTAAAGGTATGGCTGTTATGATTGAAAGCCGCGACAATAGTACAGGCGGTCACATCAATAGAACAAGTGATTGTATCCGCGTTTTTGGCCAAAAATTGAGAGAAAACGAGGAATTTGGAATTACACCTGATTTTTATGATTCTCTTGTAAAAGCTGCACCTATGCACGACCTTGGAAAAATTGCAGTTGATGATGCGGTTTTAAGAAAACCAGGCCGTTTTACAGACGAAGAATATGAAAAAATGAAAACTCATGCCAGAGAAGGTGCAAGAATAGTTGAAAGTGTTTTGAATGAAGTAGAAAACCTTGAATTTAAAAAGATTGCCATAAACGTTGCACATTATCATCATGAAAAATGGAATGGAACTGGTTATCCAGAAAAAATCAGTGGAGAAAATATTCCTCTAGAAGCACGTATAATGGCCCTTGCCGATGTTTTTGATGCTCTTGTAAGTAAACGCTGTTATAAAGAAAGCATGAGTTATGATAAAGCATTTGAAATTATCCAAAATGATTTAGGAACTCATTTTGATCCAAAACTTGGTCAATTATTTCTTGATTGCAGGGAAGATTTAATCAAACTTTATGATAATTATTAAATTTTGTTAGCATGGAAAAATTATGAAAATTAAAATTCGTACTATTATCTCTTTTTCTTTAATTGCACTTTTTATGATTGCAATTGAAATTTGTAATGTAAACGACAGTACAAAAAATTATACCCCTAAAGGAAAAGCAAATATTCATCTTTATGGAGAATCGCACGGAGAAGAAAAACTTTTTCAAAAAGAACTTGAAGAATGGGAAAAATTTTATAAAAAAGGCCATCGGGATTTATTTGTTGAGCTTCCTTATTATTCTGCAGAGTTTTTAAATTTGTGGATGAAAGCCGATGATGATGTAATTTTGAATCAGTTTTATGATGATTTGGAAGGAACTCTTACTCATACATCATCTTACCTGGATTTTTTATATGCAATTAAGGAAAAATATCCACAAACTGTTTTTTATGGAACCGATGTTGGCCATCAATATGATACAACAGGAAAAAGATATCTGGAATATTTGGAATCTATAGGTCTTAAAGATTCTGAACAATATAAAATTACAGAAAATTGTATTGAACAGGGAAAAGAATATTACGAAAAATATGGTGATGATGCTACAGCTACTTTCCGTGAACAAAAAATGATTGAAAATTTTATTGCAGCTTATGATCGCCTTGGTCAAAAAGAAATAATGGGAATTTACGGAAGTTATCATATCAATCTAAAAGATGAAAATATTATGGCTGCACAGATTAAGGCTCATTATGGTGATGTTGTAGAAAGTATTTATATTTATTATCTGTTTAAAAATAAGCCTTTTACATTTGGATTTGGTTATATCGGTTTGATTTTCTTATTGATGCTTTTTATTCCAAATATTATCTGGATAAAGTTTAAGCCGGATGGATATGAAAATTATGTTCAAAATGAAAATAAAGTTCTTGGAATACTCGAAAAAATTGGTGAAGTAGGTGCGACTGTTTTACTTTTATTCTTTAAAGACTGTAATTTTGACATCTATGTTGGAAATTCTTACATAATTGCAGGATTTTTAAATCTATACATCATCCTGGCATTTGTGCTGATGATTTTTTATGAAATCTACTGGATCCGATATTTTGTAAGCAAGCGCACAATGAAGGATTTTTACAGAGGGATTGCGGGAATTCCTTTGGCAGGAGCTGTAATTCCGGTTTTCTCTCTTTTGATTCTTGGCATTTATTCTAGAAATATTGCAATTATTGCGGTTGCGGTTATTTTAGGAATTGGACACATTGGAATTCATTACGGTCACAGTAAGGAGATTGAAAATGAAAAATAAAGATTGGACAAAAGAAATCCCAAAAGGAGCGTTTATTTCTAAAGCACCGACATACAAAGTTGGTGAATATTTTAATCTTTACAAAAGCGACAATGCAGCCGGAATGAAGTATTACTTTTTTGATCCTACAGAACATGGTTTTGAAAAAGGAAAGGCTTATCCTGTTTTTGTTTTTTTACACGGGTACACAAACGCGCTCGAAGGTGATGTCTGCATAAATTATGCTGGTGCTGAGTTTTTTGCTACGGAAAAATATCAGAAAAGTTTTGGTGGTGCTTACATTCTTGTTCCGCTCGCAAATGAAAAACGTAATGAAGAAGGTGTGGTTGTCGACTCTTGGAGTGAAGATTATATAAATCCGCTTTATGATTTGATTAATCAGTTTATTCAGAAATATGCAGTTCCAAATGGTGGTGCTGGCAAAAAATTTTTGTGGGGAAATTCTGCCGGGGCGCGAATGGTTTACATAATGGGAGAAAAATATCCATCTTTCTTCAATATATTAATTCCTGTTGGCGGAGATGAGATTCCTTCTGATTCTGTAATTGACACTTGGGATGAAAATGATGTTTATCTTTTTTTGGCAATGGGAAAGCGCGATGAATTTAATGATTACGAAGGTGCAATTGTTCCGCGTCTGCCTTGTCTTGAAAAAATGAAGCACAGTTTTATTTTTACACCAGACTGGGTTTACAACGGCGACAAAGGAATTGCTTCAATCAACTTTGGAACAGAAATGGGACAGCACTGTCTTGTAAACCCTATGGCGTGTAATCTTTTGTTTGATGATGGAACTTATATGGACGAACGGCTTCCAAATGGGCTTACAGAATGGATTTCTAAAGCGGTAAAAGAATAGAATATTCCAAGCTAAATTGAAAATAATCATTCTATATAATATACTTTTACTAAAGTTGAACAGTTTAAGGAGTAATTCAATGAAAAAATTATTTACTATTTCTATTTTATTTTTAATTATGGGCATCTTTTTTGCTGGATGTTCTAATAATTCTAATAATGGTGGAACTGATGACAGCACTAACAAAGTTGTAAAAACAGATTTTAAAAATACAAAGGATTCTATTTGTTTTCAAAATTATTATAAAGATGGATCGAGAATATGTTTAGAATTTTACCCATCAGAAGGTCCTGAATTTGTAATTTCTGTTGTCTATGAAAATGGTTCAGAAAAAATGACTGATGAAGATTTTGATTATGCTGTTTTAAATAATAAAGCAAAGATTTCTGAATTTGATTTTTTTGATGAAGATAATTTATTCGATTTTAATGATTATTGTGTTTTAGACAGTACAGAAAGATATTTACCAGATGATGATGTATGGACTGTTAAGCTTGGAAAAGGTAATACTAAGAAAGTAGAGATGACAATTCCAAAAGAATATGTAACTCAATTTAAAGAATGGGTTGAAGAATTAAAAGAATAATTTAATTTACTTTTTAATAAACCAAAGTCCCACAAGACAGATTAAAACGCCAACAACTTTGCTCCAGGTAATTGCTTCTTTGTACATAAAAAAGCCCAGGAAGATGAGTGCAATTGCTAAAAATGCGTTTGTTACTGTTGCCAGTGTGTTTACTTTCCAGCCGGCTTTATATGCGTAAATGAATCCTAGTTCAAGGCCGGTAATTACAATTCCAAGAATAACGGTAGCCCAGTTAGAAAGCTTAAACTGCTGAATGATGTTGCCGCCCTTTGTCGTAACAAAAAACATAATTGCAGAAAATAAAGTTGCAACTGCGTAAGTTACAGTCATGGAAGCGTAAGTATTCATCTGTTCAGGAATACCTTTTGCGCAAATCTGATAGAGAATATTTGAAAAAATAATAATTGCCGCTGGCCAGATAAAATTAAACATAAGGTGATTATAACAAATTTATAGGATTAAAACCAATTTTCCATCATAATATTTGAAACTTCCTGAATGTTTTCAAAGTCCTTTTGATTTCTGGTAACTAAAATTAAATTGTTTGCAATTGCGCAGGAAGCAATCTGTAAATCTAATTCCTGTGCTGGTTTTCCAATTTTTTCAAGCCGATCTTTTAAATCAGAATAAACTGTGGCAGCATGTTCATCAAAAGAGATAAAGGAATACATGCTCTGAACGGAGTTTAAGTAAAAATCTAGAATCAGGGTTTTTCTCTTTCCTTCCGACATTCGTTTTACACCATACAAAGCTTCACCCCAGGTAATTGAACAAATTGATGATAATTTCTGAGTTTCCATAATTTTTGAAATTACCATTTCATTTGGAACAGGTTTTGTCATTTCGGAAATTATATTCGTATCAAGCAGATAGATTTTACTCATAAATTATTCAAAATCCTCCGGATGACGAAGACTAACTTTTGTGCGCGGAATGTCAAAGTATTGTTTCCATTCAGCATCAGTAAAATCAGAATCAACAGATTGAATTTTATTTCTAAAATTTAGATAAGCGCTCATAAAAGGATTTGGAGTTTCATCATTTTTGAATTCACTTTTTTTTCCTATAACAGCAACAGCTTTTCCATGACGGGTAATTTCAACTCCATCAGTTTCATCATTTTCAATCATATGGAGAAATTTCGTTAATTTATTTTTTACTTCAAAAATTGGAATTGATAACATCTAAACCTCAGTTATATTATAGCCATTTTATTTATTATGTCCATATTATAAAACTAGAACTTTATTTTTTTTAAAGCAAAATGAGTTATAATAGAAATATGTTGAAATTAAAAGAAGCCAATTTTGATGATATAGAAAAAGAATGGCAGTTTGTACGTGACATGCCCGAAGACGAAAATGGTCTTACAAATGACTGGTCTGGAATTTCGCGCGAAGATTTTGAAAAGCAGGCGCTTCCGGATATGATTCGTTTTTCGAAGGGAATTGATTTGCCTGACAAGGTGGACAGGCTAAAAACTGCTTCCGCAGTTTTTTTAACGCCTTCCGATAGAACACCGGCCGCCAGCGGCCTTACACAGGTTCCAGAAACATTTTTATTTCTTTGGGATGATGATGAAATTGTCGGTCAGTTCAGATTGCGTCATTATTTGAATGATGCACTTCGGGAAGGGGCCGGGCATATCGGGCAATTTATTGCAAAGAAGTTTCGTGGTAAAGGCTACGGAACTAAAGGACTTGCACTTACTTTGGAATACGGCCGATCAATTATTCCTGAGGATGAGTTTTATCTTCGCGTGAATAAAGATAATGCTGCTTCGCTCAAGGTTATGTTGAATAATGGCGGGCGAATTGTTTCGGAAAATGAAGAAAAGTATTTTGTAAGGATCAAAAATGTTGATGAATAGACAATTATAAAGCGTCTATGAAAAATTACGGTCTAAAATTAGGGGGTATATCTTTTTGACCGTAAAATTTATGTTTATTCTCAAATTTTATAAAGTAATAAAAGAGATTTACGGTCTAAAATAAGAGGTATGTATAATTAGACCGTAAAAATTTTACTAAAAACAAAATTGTTTTTAAGAAAACGACAAAATTACGGTTTTTTTAGCGGAGTATACTGTTTTAGACCGTAATTTTAAAATAAAAGCTTATAGTTTTTAGTAATTTATCAGAAAATTACGGTCTAAATTGATGGGTATAACTTTTTGAACCGTAATTTTTCAAAACTTGCATTAAATTTTATTTAAGCTTTGAATAAATTACGGCTTAAAACAAAGGGTGACCATAATTAGGCCGTATTTTACAATAACAGGTGGAATCCTGATGATAGATTTGGAAGCGTATGCTTCTTTTTTTATTTTCCAACGTGCGTTTGAGCCTTTATTTA
>CALAUH010000074.1 GCA_937892225.1 uncultured Treponema sp. | reverse complement strand
ATAAGCTTAATTAATACTAATATTTCATTAAAGGTTAATTAGAACTTGTAAAGCCCAGATGGTGACAGATAGTGCAACAGAAATTGTACCGCTTGTATTTTACAAGTAAGGGTGAAAAGGCAGTGTAAGAGACTACCGCATAAACAGTAATGTTTATGGCTTGTAAACCTCATTTGGAGCAAAATTAAGCAGCAGTTAGCATTTCCGAGCGTTTCTGCGGGTAAATTGCTGGAGCTTAATAGTAATATTAAGTGCGGATAGATGGTTATTAGAAGAAATTCTAGACAGAACCCGGCTTATTATCCCATTTGTTTTTATAGAAAATATGAAAAATAAATATAATCCAAATTACCAGAAACAACCAAATAGATTTTTTCCAATACTAATTAAAGTTTTAGCAGTTTTAATAGCATTAACTTTACTTGTTTTATTAGGAATTTTTATTTTCAAGAAAAGTACTTCAAATAAAATTACATTAAAAACTATAAAGAATTACTGGAATCAATATGATTATGAAAAGGTCTATGAATCCAGCAAAGATTTTTTACAGAAAGATCCATATAATAATTCAGTATTACAATATCATGGATATTCCTGTTTCTTTCTTTCAATTTCACAGAATGACACATCTTTAGCACAAGAATATTTAGATGAATCAATAAACAGTTTAAGACTTGCTTTATACGAAGCAGACAAATCTTCTATCCCACAAATCCAATATATTTTAGGAAAAGCTTATTTCTCGAAAAATACAGTTTCAAGTTATTATTATTCAGATCTTGCAATTAAATATTTAACACTTGCAAAAAAGAATAACTATAATGCAGATGACATTTATGAATACTTAGGTTTAAGTTATGCATCTTTAGGAATGACAATGGAAAGTATTTCTGCATTTACAGAAGCACTTACAGTTCGAGAATCAGATTTTTTACTTTTATCTATAGCAAAACAATATTTCAAAGCTTCAAATTATGATGTTTCAGAACAGTATTTATTCAGAATTATTAAAGAAAGCGAAAATGATGAAATCAAATTAGAAGCAAAAAATTACTTAGGAAATATTTACTTTGAAAAAGGTAATTATGATAAAGCTGAACAACAGTTTAATGATGTAATTGAAAACTACAGTAACTGTGCAGATGCACATTATGGTCTTGGTTTAATTTACGAAAAACAAGGTAATTTAGTTAAAGCAAGAGCTGAATGGCGTCAGGCACAGAAAATTCAAGTAAATCATGCTGGAGCATTAAAAAAGTTATCAATTAATTAAAATTGTAATTTATTTTTATTTAAATATATTGTATAATTAATTATTAAAAAAACTCTTGGGAGGATTAAAATGGGATTATTTGATAAATTTTCAACTGATATTGGTATAGATTTAGGTACTTGTAATACTTTAATTTATGTAAGAGATAAAGGTATTGTTATAGATGAACCTTCTGTTGTTGCTGTAGAAAAGGGAACAAAAAAAATTGTTGCCGTAGGTTCAGAAGCAAAACGAATGTTGGATAAAACACCTGGAAATATCATTGCTATTCGTCCTTTGGCAGACGGTGTTATTGCAGATATTGACAGTACAGAAAAAATGATTAAATACTTTATCCAGAAAATCATTCCTCGCCATCAGATGTTTAAATCTATCAGAATGAAAATTGGTATCCCATCTTGTGTAACAGATGTAGAAAAAAGAGCATTAATCGAAGCTGCTCTTAAATCTGGTGCAAAAGAAGTTGAAGTAATTCCAGAATCATTAGCAGCCGCAATCGGTGCTAAAATCCCTATTAATGAACCAGCTGGACATATGGTATGTGATATTGGTGGTGGTACTACAGAAGTATCTGTTATTTCTTTAAGCGGTATGGTAGTAACACACTCAATCAGAGTTGGCGGTGATAAGTTTGATGATGCTATTATAAAACATGCAAGAAATGTTCATAACCTTATTATTGGTCAGCCAACTGCAGAAAGATTAAAGATTCAGATTGGTAATGCTGCTCCTGAAAAAACTATTGAAAAAATGGAATTAAAGGGAACAGATGCTATTACAGGTCTTCCACGTCGTCTTGAAATTGATAGTGTAGAAGTAAGAGAAGCTTTAAAAGAACCTGTAACAAAAATCGTAGAAGAAATTAAAACTGTATTAGGTTTAACTCCTCCAGAATTAGCTTCTGATATTGTTGAACGTGGTATTGTAATGACTGGTGGTGGTTCAATGCTTAGAGAATTACCTCGTCTTATTTCTAAAGAAACTGGTGTTCCAGTTATTTTAGTTGAAAAACCACTTGAATGTGTAGCACTTGGTGCTGGTGAAGCTTTTGGACTTTTCAAAAACATGAATTCTGAAAGATCTATTTATGATAATTTGAACGAGTAGAAAATGTCTAATAAACGAAATTCTAATTTCAAGCTTCGTTTTCCAGAATTTGTATTAATTGGTTTAATTTTAATATCCTCATTATCTCTTGGATTTAAATCTAAAAACTTTGTTGTAAATTTAAAACAATTTGGTTTTGGATTTATATCTTCTGTAGAAAAAGGTTTTCATTATGTAACAACCTCTATCGGAGATACAGTTCATTCTGTAAAAGAACTTAAACAGCTTAAAAAAGATTATAACGAATTAATAGTACGATTAGAAAATTACGAAGAATTACAGCGTTCAAATGCAGAAATTAGAAAAGAAAATGAAAGATTAAAAGAACAGCTTGATTTTTCAATTTCTCTTGATGAAAAAAATATTCCTGCTCAAATTATTTCCAGAGATTTAGACTCAGTTTATTCATATTTAACAATAGACAAGGGTTCTATTAATGGCATTAAAAAGAACATGCCTGTAATTGCATTCCAGAATGGAAACAATGGTCTTGTTGGAAAAGTCGTTCAGGTAAGTACTTTTACAAGCCAGATTATGCCTGTTTATAATATTGATAATATAGTTTCATGTAGAATTCTAAATACCCGTGATTTAGGTTTAAGTAATGGAAAGGGCAGCCAGGATCAGCCTTTAAAATTAAGATATATTCGTAAAAGAGTTGCTGATGAATTAAAATTCGGTGATGTTGTAGTTACATCCGGAGAAAATGATAACTATATGAAAGATATTCCTGTAGGTACAATTTCTAAAATCACAGTACTTGATTACGAATCATCTTTGGATATTGAATTAACTCCAATTATAGATTTTTCTAGATTGGAAAATGTTATTGTTGTTAATCAGAAAGAGCTTAACGATAGAAAACAGGAAAGATAAAAGGAAGTATTAAGATGTTAAAATCATTAGTTTTAAGTTCTTTAATAATGTTTATAACTACAGTTTTAGAATCAACTGTATTAACAAATATATCTTTTCTTTTAGTTGTTCCTGATATTGTTTTAATCATTTCTATTTATTTATCTTTATTGAACGGTAAATTATACGGTGAAACAAACGGTTTTATTTCAGGAATATTTTTAGATACAATTTCTGGTTCACCATTAGGTTTTAATGTTTTATACAGAACAATAATGGGTTATGTTTACGGTCTTTTTTCTAATTCGGTTATTATTTCTGGAATTATAATGCCTGTTTTAAGTGTCGGAATTGGAACGATTGTTAAAAGATTATTAATCATCCTTTTGGCATTAATCTATCCTAATTTAAACTTAAATGTTTACGGCTTTATTTCAGATGAATTCCTTTTTGAATTTGTTGCAAATGTAGTTTTATCACCATTTGTATTTAAATTCTTAAGTTTCTTTAAAAATTCACTATGTATTTATGATACCAAGGATATAATCGATAATGTACAATAAATACGGAATATCTAAAAATACTAAAATCATTATTTTTTGTTCTCTGTTTTTATTTACATTCATTATGTTTTGCTGCAGACTTTTTTCTATGCAGGTAATTCATGGAGAAGAGTATCAGACTCAGTCTAAAACAATCAAAAATAAAATAACATCATTACCTGCTCAGCGCGGTGAAATTTACGATAGAAATGCAAATCTTCCAATGGTAATTAACTCTGATTCATTTGCCGTTGAAGTAACTCCTGGAGAAATTCCATCATCAAAATATGATTCTGTAATGATGAGACTTTCTCAATTTTTAGGAATTACAAAAGCAGAAATAGATAAAAAAATCACAAAAGATAAACGAAGACAATATACTGCCATTCCTATAAAAACTAACGTTCCTTTTAATATTATTTCAAATATTGCTGAAAATAAATCTGATTTACCTGGTGTAAGCTGGGTTTCTAAACCAATAAGAAACTATCTTCATACCAATTCTTTATCTCATGTTGTTGGTTATGTAGGTGAAATCAGTCAGACTGAATATGAACAGTTTTATAATCAGGGATATGCAAAAGATAATATTATTGGTAAAAGTGGAATTGAAAAACAATACGATTCATTGTTACAGGGAAAACCTGGTAGTGAAATATATACTGTTGATGTTCACGGCAGGGTTATTTCTGAAACACCGACAATTATTCCTCCTGAATCAGGAAAAAATCTTGTTTTAACAATTGATTCAGATATCCAGAAATTAACAGAAGACACTTTAGGAAGCAGAGTAGGTGCAATTGTAGTTTTAAAACCTGCAACTGGCGAAATTTTATCAATGGTTTCTTATCCATATTTTGATTCTAATATTTTTA
>CALAUH010000073.1 GCA_937892225.1 uncultured Treponema sp. | reverse complement strand
CAAAAGTACCAAGAATGCTGGCCCTTTATAAAGAAGTTGAACCATATTTTTATGGCGACAAAAAAACAAAAGGACTCATAAATGATCCTGAACTTGAAGGCGTTACTTTAATGCTTTGTGATGATAATCATGGAAATCTTCGTACTGTTCCTACAGAAAAAATGCGAAATCATAATGGTGGATACGGTATGTACTATCATTTTGATTATCATGGATGGCCTTTTAGTTATGAATGGTTTAATACTACTCATCTTGCAAAAGTAAAGGAACAGATGTGTTCGGCTTACGATTTTGGAATTCAAGATTTGTGGATTGTAAATATGGGCGATGTTTTTACAAATGAATTTCCATTGAGCTATTTTTTGGATTTAGCTTATGATTATGAAAAATACAGCAGCCATGATTTTACTGTTTTAGATTACACAAAAGCCTGGGTAGAAAATCAATTTCCAAATCTAACTGTTCAGCAGAAAAAAGATATTGTTTTTATTATTGATAGTTATACTCGTCTTACTCATAAAAGAAGAACTGAATCTTTGGAAGCGGGAACTTATCATCCTGTAAATTATTCTGAAAGTAACAAAACTTTGGCAGAAGCTGAAAATTTAATTGTACTTTGCGAAAAGTTAAAATCACAAGTAGAAAAAAATAAAGATTACTGGCAGGGGGTTTACAGTCAGGTTTATCTTCCTTGTGTTGCAAATATGAATGTTTTAAGAATGCAGCTTTACAGTGGAAAAAATCAGTGGTTTGCAAATCATAATTTAATTGCTGCAGATTGTTTTGCAAAAAAAGTAAAAGATTGTTTTGAATTTGATAAAAAAATTGTTACTGAATGTGATAAACTTTTTGGCGGTAAATGGTATGGTATGGGCTGGTCTGAACATTTTGGTTTTGTAAACTGGTGTGAAGCTCAAAATAAATATCCTGTCTATCATTATGTTGAACCAACTAAAAAACAGCGCTTTGTTGTCTGGAAAGAAGGATGTGAAATTTCTACTACCGGTCAGGATTGGACAAACCGTGATTTATTTATAGACGAATTTAATAATCCTGATGTAAATGAAATTAAAGTGTTTGTTGCAAATTGTTCTAAAAAGGCTGTCGGTTATAAAATTGGAATGAAAACTGAAAAAGATTCTTTTGTTTCGTATAAAGCAGAAAAGATGAAGATAAATGGAATAAAAGAAAATCCAATGGTAGATATAATCACAATAAAAATTGACCGCGAAAAATTATTAAAATCAAAAGATAAAAAAGATGTTTTAGTAATAGAAGGAAATGACGGTTTTGGTGCAAAACTTCTGGTTAATATCAATATTGATGTAAGTTTTGCCTCTAATAAAAATAATTTTACTGGATTTAAAAAGGGAACATTTATTCAAACTGGTGAATGTGTTTCTATGGAAGCCGCTCATTTTATTTCTAAGGATGAAAATCAAAACTGTTTCTGGAAAGAATTGCCTGAATATGGAAAGACTCTTTCTGCAATGAAAGTTTTCCCTGTAACAAGTGAATTTAAAAAAGCAAAAAACAGTCCTTATCTTGAATATGATTTTGTACTGAATGAAGATGGTGAATATACTTTTGATTTTTATACAAATCCTTCGAACCCGGCTTATAAAAATAACAAGCTGCAGTTTGCAGTTGAAGTGAATGGAAAAATACAGATTGTTGATGCAGTTCCTTGTGATTATGCTGTTGGGGACAATAGATTTCCTTGGGGTAGTGAGGTAACAAATAATATTCGTATTGTAAGTTCAATTGCAAAGTGTAAAAAAGGATTGAACGTTCTAAAAGTAATGCCTGTTACACCATGTTTTGTTTTGGAAAAAATTGTAATTTATAAAGCAGGAATTGTTTTAAGAGAAAGCTATCTTGGTGCTCCAGAAACATACAGAGTGAAGTAAGGTACAGAATTAGAAGGATAAAAAATCGTATTTTTTTAATCAGCGGAAATATTTGTGACTCTTAAGTAAGGTATATATTTATTGATTGAATTTATATTTAAAAATCGTTATATTTTTATTATTACTTATGAATAAATTTTTATAGGAGTCATATATTATGATTAAGACAGTAAAAGATGTAAATCTTAACGGAAAACGCATCATTATGCGTGTTGATTTTAACGTTCCAATGAAGGACGGTGTTGTACAGGATGATACTCGTATCATGGCTGCTCTTCCAACAATCAAATACATTCTTGAACAGAATCCACGTTCTTTAGTTCTTATGTCTCACCTTGGAGACCCTAAAAAGGATGTTAAAAAGGCTCAGGAAAAAGCTGAAAAAGCTGGAAAAACTTGGACAGATGCAGATGCAGAAAAATTCATCAACGGAAAGAACCGCATGGCTCCAGTTGTAAAATATTTTGCTGAAAAACTCGGAAAAGAAGTTACATTCTTGCCAGATGCACTTGGACAGAAAGCTGCAATTGATGCTCTTCCAGAAGGTGCAGTTGCTATGCTCGAAAACGTTCGCTTCCACAAAGAAGAAACATCAAAAGATGCAGCTGAACGTGACGTTATGGCAAAAGAACTTGCTACATACGGTGACATTTTCGTAAACGATGCATTCGGTACAGCACACCGTGACCAGGCTTCT
>CALAUH010000072.1 GCA_937892225.1 uncultured Treponema sp. | reverse complement strand
ATTAAATAAAAAATGTGTTCTAATCACGGTGTAACACACACTATATATAGTATGTATATAGTTTAATAACACTACTGTGTGTATGACACACTATTATGAAAAAATTGAATATTTTAATTAATACTGAAGGTGTTTAATATTACTTAATTTGTGTAATACACACGAGAACATGAGAATTTAAAAAAATTAAACTCTCCATTCATTTCTAACCACTAACCCCAGCCAAACACGCTGTCCGTTGGTGGCTTGTCTTTTAAATCCTTTTTCCTGCATACGCATACCAAGCCACTTCTGGCTCATAACTCTTTCATTATTCTTGTTACACCATTTAACATAAGTTTCATAAAGAATACGAGTATGTAAACGCCACTTCAAACTTGCATCAATCTCAAAACAATCAGCCACAAACGTTCCAACGCTATCCATATCCAGCTTATACTCTTCATTCGCTTCTTTTACAGCATCTGGCTCATTAGAAAGACCTTCCTTTTTCCACATAGCATAACCTTCAATCAGCCAGTTTAATATCCCAGAGTTTTCAGCAATAAGTTTATCTCCAAGAGTTTTATCTCGCTGTTCTGCAGGTATCGTTACAGTAAAAGGTATCATTTTAATACGTCGCCAAATACCGTTATCAGCACCGCGTATTTTTGGTTTATGGTTTGTAGCCATAAAAATCTTGAAGGTAGGTTTAAAAGAGAAAAATTCACCGTAAAGAAATCTCGCTGTAATTTCATCTTCACCGGTAATCTGTTTAATAAGGCTTTCAGAAAGTAGTTTTCCCTGTTCAGCTTCACTTGTTGTAACAAGTCGCATACCTCGTAAACGTGCAAGGTCGTTAGACTGCTCAGAGGTCTTTTTCATAAAGGTTTCTGTTCCAGTGCTGCAAGCGTAATCTCCAAACAAATATTGCAACGTATTCAAGAAAGTAGATTTACCGTTAGCACCAGTTCCCCACAGAATAAAAAGACACTGTTCCGAAACATCACCAGAAAGAGAGTAGCCCATTGCTTTTTGTATAAAATGTATCAGGTCATAATCATTATTAAAAATCTGCATTAAGAACATATTCCATGTTGGACACTTTGCTTCTTTGTTATAAACAAACCGAGAGTTTTTAGTTATAAGGTGTTTTGGATCAGGCGGTAATCCTTTGCCGTTTCTTAAATCCAATGTGTTTTCATTTACATTAAATAAAAAATTATCTCTATCAAGTTCATCATCACAAACTTTAATTGTCTTACTCATTTTTAGAAGTCCGACGAGTGCCTGGATTCTTCTGAAGCTTTCACTTTTAATCAAATGCTTTTCAAAGGCATCTGCTAAAGCCCTGTCGTTTATTACGCGAAGTCCTCTGTACATCTGGTGTACAAATTCAACGCAATCTTCCGAGACTTTTCCTTTTCTGTCTATTTCCCAGCAAGTATCATTCCAGATTAAAAACTTATCCCACATAATACAGTAACGAATCTTTTCGCCATAGGCTTTCAGAAAGTAATCACGATTAGTAATGTCTGTAAACTGCATCTGTCCGTTTACAAACTTGTTAGCCCTTAAGTCACGAGAAAGTTCTATAATTGCGTTCTTTACATCAGAAGACAATCCTTCTGTATCAGTCTTTTTCTGGTTTCTACTCATTTATCATTCCATTTTCTTTTAAGAGTAAATAATAACTTTTCATTCTGTACTGTAAAAAGTCAAAGGCACTGTCTACTTCAATCTTGCCATAAGCCATATCAATTTCAGGCTTAAATTCATAAAGCGTAATCAGTGCATGGGGAAATTCATTAAAGCGTTCAAAAGTCCAATAAGCCACAAACTTATCAGCTTCCTCACAGTTTTTAATGGCTCCAATTTCTCTGGCTTTTTTATATATTTCTACATCACCTTCCATATCATCAAAAAAGTTTTTTGCTTCATGGAAAAGTTCTACAGGTATGTAATCATCAATTTTTCTCATGGTGTACCAGCCTCATGAACAAAAAACTTTACTGCACGTCCTACACAGTTTCTGTCATCATCAAAAACAATTTCCGGCCATACCGTCCACCAGCCAGACTGGTCTATATCGTTTTCATCTTTCACGTCGTAAAAAATAATTCCGTTTTCTTCGTCCTTTACTGTTGCAGGAAAAGTCACAAAAGCGTTGTTAGGTTTTCTGCAGCAAATACATACATCAACATAACCGGACAAATTACACTTAGTATCAATGAGTATTCTTAATTTAGATTTGTTTTTATAAATCCTTTTCAAACTTTACACTCCAATTTAATTTCTAAATCAACAGGGCAAAAGAAAGAAACAATATTGTTTGTTTCCCTGATCTTTCCTTTAAGCCAATCCCAAAAATTTACAATCGTCTGAACAGTTCTGTAAAAGATTCTTGAAGGAATAACAAACACAGAAAATAAAACAGAATCAACAGTATTTCTGAATGTTTTTGTTTTTCTTTCTGTAAGTGTAGTTATTTCTGGCTTTGTTTTATTTAATCTTTTGTAATCAGCAGTTCTTTCAATAAAATCACTCGGTAGTATTCCAGCTGTAATACATCTTCCAATAATTAAGTTTCTTATCAGTTCATCCGAAAACTCTTTTTTATCAACAATCAATGTGTTTATTTTTAAGCACCGTTTTACATCATCAATAAAATTTTCATTTTCATTTATGAGCCTGTATAAAAATCTTAATTTTGAAACGCTGGAATATGCTTTAGCTTCTGAATACAAACTGCAGGTTACTATCCTAAAACGAGAAACAAGTTCACTGTTTCTGATATATGAGTTTGCTTTTCTCATAAAGTTTCCTTTTTTAATAACAGTAGTTTCTGGTATGTATTTTGCTGTAACCGTCCGTGTGTATGACACAGATTCAACTTCGTTTTCGTATTCAAGGTAAACACAGGCATTTGTATCTCTTTTCATATTACCTGCATTAATGCCGTAAAAATTATCCGAAAAGAGCAATGAAATTATCTGGTCTGAAGTTAAGCTCCAGAAGTATAGATTTTTTCTAGACCAGTAATAATAACAGTCACCAAGTTGAACACTTTCGTTATTCCAATTTGTTGGAAAGAGAACACCATAAACTCCAAAATATATTTTTTCATTTTTCTGTAATTTTCTTTTTAGAGTAATATTTTGAACAATCCATCCATTTGGGCTGTTTTCTAATTCAACTGCTTTAATGTTTGTATTAAGACATTCCTTAAGGTTCCATGAATCATCACATGAATAAACAACAGGAAATACAGGTTCACATTCACTTCCGTAACATTCATTCCAATACCAGTTACTTGTAGGTCTTCTATACCAGAAACCTAAAGTTACAGTATTTGAATAAGAGTTTTTAGGACAAATGAACCTGTATCCTATAATGGTGTCTTCATCAACATCTTCACCTGGTTCAAAGTCGGTATATGTGTCTCCGTCGTCATCTTCATATTCAACTTCATGTTCTACAAACCAGTTAGTAGGATTCTTATTGTTTCCAACAATAGTTTTAGCCATATCAACTTCCGCTAACTGTTATCTGCCAGTCTATCTGTAAAGTATCACTGCTTGTAACATTTACACTTGGTGTAATCTGTGCATATGCAAGACACTTTGCAGCTGTAGTATTTCCATTCAAAAGAGCAACTTCGTTAATACCATTTGCGGCTAAATCTCCAGCTGTAAAACTTGTACGATAAAGAACAACATTCTGACCAGTGCTTCCAAAACTTCCCTGTAATTTTGGAAAACCTGTATCAAGTTTTTTGTAAGTTCCGGTCTTTGTATTTACAGAAGTATTTGCTTTCGGACTTGCACCAGTCCAGCCAGTTCCTACAAGCATATAACCGTTTGTAGCATCAACTTTGTTTTGTGTAGGAGCTGTAATCATCAAATCAGCGAGCAAGCCGTCTCCCTGATTTGTAATTGTGTTATGGTGTTTAAAAATCATTGGTACTTCTTTAATACCAAACAACTTCTGTAAAAAATTAGCTTTACGCCATTTAATATTCCCGTTACTGTCACGCACGGTAACAGTAACCATTCCTTTTATTTTGTTTTTTTCTGCAATCATGTTTTACCTCGCAAAACTGTTTACCAAACTAAAAATCAAACTGGTAAGAATTACACCACCAGCACCACCTGCAACAGCACCCCACAAAAACTTGTTAGAATTTTCTTCCTTTAGTTTTTCATTTTCTTTTTTCAATTCAATGTTTAATGCTTCGTACTGTTCGGCTCTTTCTTTTTCATAAGCCAGTTCACCGCCAACATCTTCAAGAGCAGCCTTTACAGCTTCCTGACTTGTCCTTTCAATTTCTTCTTCTGCAATTTCCATAATCTTTTCAATGTCGCTATCGTCGTATGTCTTCGTACTTTGTCCATTCTGTGCAACGCTTTCTGAATCTATCTTTTCCTTCTGCGATTGTGTCACACACTGAGCCATACTGTTCTGCAACGTCACGAGCAGGAGTATTACTAATACGAGCAATCGCTTCTGCACGCTTTTTACTTGCTTTTTCATTTACTTCCTCCACATCATCAATAAGAACAGGATCTTTTTCCTTTTCTTTTTTCTGAACTTCCTTTACAAAAAGAACTGCAAAAATTGCGGTAAATACAGTTCCCAACCAGCAAAACACTTTCTTTGCTTTTTCCTTAATCTGCTGCCACATTTTCCTTACGCTCCTTATCAAGATATTTTCCAAAACTTTTCTGTCCTTCGTGTCCTGCAAGAACAACTGTTGTAACTGTCAGCCATTCAGCATTGCCAATAACTCCAACGCATCTTAAAACGGTTGTAATAATAAAAATCACAAACTTAAAAGAAAGAAGTTTTTCAACAAGCTGTTCAGCCTTGAATCTAATCATCTTCCCTCCGTTATTGCTTTTGCATATTCTTCAAACTCTGGGTCAGCACCAAACAAATCTGTTTCAGAATCACTGGCTTTCTGTAAAGCTTCACGGTCTAAGCCACGGACAACAACTGTGTAATCCATAGCGTTATAAACTGGTCTCATATCAGAAATGCTTCGCAATACTGAATAAGGCTCAACGCAGTTTAAGACAACATCAGTTCCGGCAACGCCTGCAACGTGTGCACATTCGCCTTCGCGGTAAAGTCTGCCACCAAGATTTCTGTCATAATTTGAAATAAAGAAAACAGCCTGAATGTCATCCTTTCCAGGATTCTTTTTTGTAAAATACTTTCTGTACAATGTGTCAGCTGTAACCCGAATACTGCATCCTGTCGCCAGTAAAAGAGCAAGACAAACGCTTCCAGAACAATCCGACTTCATCAGGTTTTCTTTTCCGCTTTCATATTTCAAATACTGCATGCGGCCAAGATAGTATTTATAACGCTGGCTTTCTGTCAGGTTCTTTGTAAACTCTTTTTCAGTTTCAAGCATAAGACGTGCAAGTAAATCTCTGTCTTTTGTCATAAGTTACCTCACTAACTTTTCAATAATCAAAAATCCCATGCTTACACAGGACATCACACAACCAATAATGCCGATTATTTTTCCAGACTTTCCGGCATCCGTTTTAATATGTTCATCAAGTTTTCGAGCCGTCGCACAAACTGATGGATTGTACTGGCATGAAAGTGTTCTGTTGTCCAAAGAATCAATTCTTTTATCAACTGTCTTTTTAAACTCTTTCATTTCAGCCCTAAAACCAGACATTTCAACTTTTAAGTCATTCATAGACTTAATAAGCAATTCCACATTCCCCTCGATACTTTTCCTCCTAAACTGTCTTTACCCACATTTCAGTAGAAAAGGCAGCTTCTTTTTTATATCTAAAAGTTATTTCTTCCAGCTTTACCTTTTTAATTGCACCGTCACTACGAAGCCGAATATCCATACAAGCATCCACCCTTGCATGAATTAAAGGTAAATAAGTTGTGAGGTAATAACCTTTAGTGTCTTTTTTAGATTCATTAAGAAGATCATTTGCACGGCGCTCATAAAAAGGAACGTTTTCAATCAAATCATCACTTAGATATTTTGAAGTTACGTTTTTTACTATCTGTCCGTGTTCTTTTATTTCACTGTCATCTTTTACAAAGCATGAAAAATTAGTTTCACTTATAATTGCTTTTCCATAAATTGAAGCTTTATAAAGTCCAATAAGTTCACCGTTTCTTGAAAGCTGGATTATTGCTCTGTCTTTATAGGTTGTTGTGTCGTACTGTATAACTTCAAACTTTTTATTGTCTTCTGTTATCATGTTGTTCAAGAAGGTTTCAACGTCGTCTATTTCTTCAGCAAAAACTACATTGCGTGTTTTTCCGTCTTTATTCTTTGCTGTATAAATTGCTGTGTAATCGTTGTCAGAAATAATTTTTCTGGTGTCGCCTGTAAACGGGTAGTAAGGTTCCATGTTCTCATTAAACCAGACTGGGCTGTCGTCATAAGTCCAGAGTTCCTGTCTCTCGGTTTCTACATAGCGTGTATATTTAAGGCGGATTGAATTAGCGTAAGTTTCGTTGTTATTGAAGAATCTAAAATGAGTAATTTCTTTTTCTGTGAGGAAGAATCCTGAATCTTCTGAATAAGTGTTTTCTGTGTCGTATGGACTTTCAATAAAACTGAGTGCCATATCTTTTCCACATTCAACGCAGGCGTTGTAAGTCTTGGCCAGAGAACAGAGTTCTTTCCATGCCGTGTTATCAATAAAAACAAATGGAAGATTAAAAGGAAGGTGTCCGCAGTTTATCTGGCTTGGTTCAAGTCCGGCTCTTTTTGCGATTATGTGAACAAGTGAATTATCAGGATTTTCTTTATCACAAACAACAGAATGAACGACTGTCTGTGTGTCAGTCCAATTCTTCTGTGTTTTTTTGTTATCAAGTTTTGTAGAAAGGTCTACAAGTTTTACTGTTGTTGTTTTATCAAGAAATCCTGTTTCCTGGTTCTGAAATCCGTTTTCATCAACAATCAAAGAAAAGCGGTGAAATGTATTTTCATTGTTTCCGAAGCTGTACCAGATTTGAACATGTAAATCTGTTGTAAGTTCTGGATTAGTTTCCTGTGCATAAAGTCCTTTTTTGTTATCAAGAATAATGTAGCCATTGTTTATAATTCCACCGTCTACAGATTTATAAGAAGTAATTACACATTCAAGAATATCTGAATTTGGAATAAATAAATCTTCGTCTTTAAGTTCAAAAAGAACACGGACATAAGGGCGAATATCTGTATTAGGAATTGAATTGTTTACAGCTGGTGGTAATTCGTAAAACTTCATAGATGAAGTTTAAAACGAAAAGGCATTACCCAAAGGTAAATAAATTTTTACCTTTGGGAAAGAATGGGAGAGAGTTTATTTCTTTAATACTTCATTATAAGAATCTTCAATAATTTTCCTTATCTGTTCAAATAATAATTCTTTTAATTTAATTGCTTCTTCTTCATAGATAAGTGTATCTTTTGTTGGTAAAAATAATTTGTAAACATCTATATCTAAAGCATTGGCGATTTTACATATATTTGTGTCACTAGTCCAAACTCTGCATGATTCTATACTTGCTATAGTTTGAAAACCAATACCTGTTTTTTCAGCTAAATCTGTTTGTGTATAATTCTTGAGTTTTCTGTACTTCTTAATATTTGAAGATACTCTTCTTTGTAACTGTTCTTTCGTCATATTTGTCTTTATAATAAAAATAAGTGTAATTTTGTATTTTAATTACTAAAATATTCTTGTATACTAATGTATATATTAACTAAAAATGTTAATTAAAAAAAGAGGAGTTTTCAGTAAAAAATGGATTGCAGCAAATCTACCCAAAAAGTATTAAATTTCTTAAACCTTGTAAGTAATAAAAAAATCAAGAAAAAAAATACAAACTCTGCATCACAGATAATTCCATTGGATGAACAGACAAAAAATGAATTTGAACTTGAACATGACATAGAACTTCCTGATACAATGATTTATCTTGATCCAGATAATAATTATTCAAGTAGGTTTATTTTAGCGTATGCAATTGCAAATAATATTCATATTAAAAAAAGTAAATACAATCCAGGTTCTACAGAAACTAAAGAAATTCTTGAGCATGAATTAACACATGTTCAGCAGTATTCTGAACACAGAGATAATGAATCCTTAGATGAATTGGAATTTGAAGCAAATCAAAATGAAACAAAATACTTAAGAAATGGTGAAGAAGTTCATTGGGTTGAACTTTTACCTGACAAATATTATCAGATGACAGAGTCTGAATATAAAAAATTTATAAGTAAAGCAGCAGATGAATTTGAATTTAAGATTGAACATGAAATCGATTTTATGCCTGATAATGAAGAAAAATTAACATTTCTTATTAGACTGCAAGAATGGTCTGAAAGTCCAACATATTTAAGAAGATATAAATAAATTGAGGTTATTTATGACAGATGATTTTTTACAAAAGATAAATGATAATTATGAAAACGATAAAGCTGAACTATTAAAAAATGAATCCAGTTTTGGAAATATGAATTATTATCTAAAAAAAGATGAATATATAAAAAAACATTTATGGAAAACTTCTGAACAAGTAGATTATGATCTTATAGAAGCCATGAAAAATAAAATTCGAGGATAGAAATGTCAGAAGAAATACAAACAATAACCAGAAGCCGAGCTATAAATTTAATTAATGACTCAATAGAATCTTTTTTTACCTTCTATGATTCATATTGTTATAAAAATACGGATTTAACTAATGAAGAAATAGCTTTATACGAGCAAACAAACGAAGTTATGATGATTGTTAAGAATGATGAAAATTATCATAACGATTTAAAAATCATGCCAGTTTCAGATCTTACTAATATACTAATGTTATGTAAGCAAATGGTTGAAATAAATGATTTATCTGCACAGTTTTCTTATCCTAAAGGGGAATTTGTAATAGAAGAAGTTAATGAAGATAACGTTTTTCAAATTGGCAAAGATATGTATAATGAAGAAGATAACTTTTTCAAAATTGGCAAAGACATGTCTAATGCAGAATTTACTAGTACAGACTTATCTACTGTTGATTTAAAACAAATTAAATACTTCTTAGATAGATATAGTTCTGTTAGCAATTGGGAATATAGTGGTCATGGTACTTTTATTGCAAAGAAGAAAGCAACACTGTGGGAATTAGGTGGAATTTATTGGAATAAATTATTTGAACTTCCAGAGAATCCAGATAATATACAAATTGGTGATGAAATTAAATTAAAAAACGAAGTAATAGATACAATTTATGAATATGCTACAAAAGATGTTGATGGGGTTTATTCTTTTGATGCAGAATCTCCAGAGGTAAAAGAAATTATTTATAGTCTCTTAGCTTTATGTATTGGCGATAATTTTGGTAAAAAGGTTGAATTCGGAATAAATGTATATGATGGTTATTCAACTTATAAAGATATAACAGAAACTACAGATGTAAATCAGAAATTATCTTATTTTATTCAACAATATGGTACAGAAGGTCTTGAAGAAGATGGAATGAGGAAATTTGTTAGTGGTGCTACTTTTATAGGAAGTTTTTTTCTATCTGTATTTGATTTTTTAGGATTTATGTCTACAACAGTTGTAGATGAAAATAAATATCAAATTGTCAATTATAATCAGCGTAAGGCATTTATTAATAGTGCTGAAATTGAAATAAATAGAATAAATATATTAAAAGAAAACGTAAAAGAAAAAGAACTTCAAACAGAAATAAAATACATATTGTTTTTAACAAAACAAATTAAAATGATAAAAAGAGAAATAGAGTTAAATAAAGAACGCGACAAGCAACAAGAAGCAGAAATCTTGTATAATTTCTCAAAATATAATACTCGAGATGCTTATTATAAAGATACACGGATGGAAAAATCCCCAGATACATATCATCAAATAGATTATTATAAATTATTTAAGGAACAGAAATGAAAAAGTGGCAGAAGTATTTATTAATACAAATTCCAATAGCAGTTTTTATTTTAATTCGTGGTTTTATGCCTGAAAAAAATAAAACTCCACAAGTTCCATATCATTTATTTTTTGATTTTGAAAAAGATGAATATAATGTAAATGATTTGGTTACAGGAGATAATTTAGGTACTATTGTATTTAATGTAAAAAATGATGAAATCTATTTTAGTATATATGGAAACAAAACTTCTGGTGATTTATTAATTGGAGAATATAAAAACTCGTATAGTTATTCTAATTTAAAATTAGAAGATTATAGATTAGAGAAATATAAATTAAAAAACTTGGAATTTTATGCGGGTGCTGTAGGAGATTGGTATACAGCAATAATAATGAATCTAGATAATAATGATTATTATGATTATTATAAATCAGATAATAAAAAAAGATATTTATTTTATTTAGAGAAAAATGGTGATTATAATTTTTCTACAAAAGATGAAAGTGTTTATGATTTGTATTCTGCTTTTGGAGCCTGTAGAGATGAAATGAAATATGCAGCTATTTTTGAATAAATTATTTCTATGTAAATCGAGCTTGTGAGTAACCTTTTTTCACCCTGCGAAGTTTTTATCTTTGATGGAAAAGATAGAAATAGTGAATATCCATGCCCAAGAGTTAATGCGTGTACAAGAAAGGGTTGTAAAAATAAAGTGCATACAAGAGGGTAAGCGTGGAATTTATGACCAGAAACCTCCAACTACAGACCAAACATATTGTAATCATGCTGAATTTTTGACTATTAAAGCTGTTGATGGTGATTATTTAAAATTCACAGATAATTATAATGCTCCAGTTGATTCATCCTATCCAAAATATGATGTAAATTATCAATATAAACAATCAAGTTATTGGTGTGTAGTTTTAAGAAAACAAGCAAACAAAGGGGAATTAAAAAAACTTACTACATGTCAAGAAATATTAAAATATGCTAACCAAGGTTATGTAGTTATTGTTGCTTGGGAAAATACTTCTGGAGGTCCTCCACATTATGCAACAGTTCAACCACAACCAGAAAATAATTCAAGTGATATTAAAAGAATAAAATTATGTAATGTTTCTTCTGAAAGTAGAACTAATATGGATATTACAATAGAAAGTGCTTTTGGTTCTAAACAATGTGAGTTCTTTGTAAATCCAAATCAGAAATTCAGAGAATATTATGAACAAATTATTGAATTAGAAAAAAGGATTGAATAATCATGAAAAAAAGATTTTTTTTATTAATTTTACTTTTATCTTCTAACTTTATTTTTGCTACGCCTGAAAATAAAGTTATTGATATCTTAAAAAGTGATTCACTTACTGAAAATATATTTAATGATTCAAATAAAAAATATTGTATTCAACAAATACAAGAAATAGATAATTTAAATTCTTTGGTAGTTTTATCAGAAGCAAAGATAAGTTTATTTAATAAATATAAAGAGTATTCATATTTAAATAATATATATATTTTAGATAATAGTATTATCAAATTTTTTAATGAATCTTTTTATATAAATGATTCAGATATTTCAGAAAATTTTCTCAAACAAATAGAAAATGTCCAGTTAATGAATTCTACAGCCATATATGCAGATTTAACTTATAATGGGCAAAATGATTTATTTATTTTCAGAGGAGATTCTATAGCATTTTATACTCTAATAATCAGTCTTAATGATTTTCTAAATACTACAGAAATATTTCACTCGTTAGAAATAGATAATGGATGTGTAAAAAGTATTGATATTGGGAAAATCTTTGGTAAAAATATTGCTTTTTGTATTATAAACAATAAACGTGGATTTAAAGTACCTTATCTATATAAAAATAATCAAATGCTTGAACAATTTTATTATTGGTCCCCAAAAGAACAAAAATATATACTTGATAAATCCGTCACTCAAGAACAAATCCAAAATGCCTACTGCCCGGAAGATTATTTTGCATACAACGGTTTAAAGTTTTCAAAACTTGATTCAAAACTTACAGATGAAGATTTAAAAGGCTTAGATAAAGCACAACTCCGACTTATGAGAAATGCCGTTTATGCCCGCCATGGCCGCACTTTTAAAAGCGTAGATTTACAATCTCTTTGGGAATGTTATAATTGGTATGAAAAGAATCCAAATTATTCGGATGATTTATTAACAGAAGTTGATAAATATAATATTGAACTTATTCAAAAATATGAAAAGTAGTATTATTTTTAATAAGTAATTTGATATTTCCTAAAATATTATAAGTTTGTGAACACAACACCGTATCCGCACAATAAATATCCGTTAAATTACCAACAGGCTGCAATTCATTAAGTTCAATCGTTATTCCATCTTCAACATCAATTTGGATTTGCAGCTTATTAATTTTCTTTTGTTGTGGGTAATGTTCTTTAGATAGTAGAAAATAAAGTTTAATTTGAAACTTTGATTTTTCAGTAAAACTTCCAGTAAATTCAAATCTGTAAATCAAAGGTAAAGTTTTTAAATCAGCAAGTACATTATGTCCATCAAAAGTATAAGTTCGTTTCTGTTCCCATTTCAATTCTGGAATTGTAACTGGCCATTCTGTAACAAATGAATCATTATTACTATCAACTTCAATTTTCAAATGAAATGCTTCTTTGTTTTCAGCTCTTAATTCAAACTGTTTTACTGTTAGATTTTTATAAATTGATTTTTCACAAACTCGGTCTGTGTAAATATCAAACTTATCATCAGGTTTAAAAAGCAAAAGAAACAGAGGTAAAATATTCAGGTATTCAAGCCTTGTGACAAAGCACCCTTGAATCGTTTCTCCTGTAACTATATGTTTTTCTCTGTTTCTTTCACCAATGACACCAGGCAATACATAGCCTTTTGACGCAAGTCTTATAGTTTCCTCGCTATATGGTAATGGAATTAATTCACCGTCTTTTGCCACAGTCAGTGTGCAGTCTTTGCCTTGTATGTTCATGAGGGTAGTATAAAGGGGAATGGCATTGACTGGGGGTAAATTTTTATTAATGATGTAATAAAAATAAATTATTAAGCTGTTTCTTTAATGACTTTTACAGTAATTCCGATTATAATAATTAAGGAACTATAAGTATGACTACTACAATAAGACCTGAAATAAATAAACAAATTTTCTCATGGGCTATCACTCGTGTTGGTTTAACCGAAAGTGAAGTAGTTGCACATTATCCACAATTTATTGAATGGCAAAATGGAGAAAAAGCAGCAACTGTTAATCAGTTAAAAGAATTTTCTCGACGTTACCATTTTCCATTTGGTTATTTTTTTCTAAAGACAATTCCATATATACCTGAAACTGAAATCCCTTTTTTTAGAAGTTCTGACGATTATAATGCTTTGGAAAATGAAAATGTTAATGAAACTGTAAGAATTTTAAGAGAAAGACAAGAATGGTTGTCTGAATATCTAAAAGATAACGGTACTGAAAAAAATGAAGCTTTAGGTTTATGTAAAAATGAAAACAATCCTCAAAAGATAATAGATTCAATTAATAATTTTTTAGAATTAGAAGATAATTGGAACTTAAACCTAAGAAATTCAGATGATGCTTTAAAATATTTAAAATATAAGCTTGAAGAAAAAAATATTATCGTAACATTTAACAGTGTTGTTAATAATAATACATCAAGACCAATTCCTGTAAAACTTTGTAGAGGTTTTTGTCTTATTGATGAATATGTTCCTTTTATTTTTATAAATAGTTCAGATAGTAAAAATGCCCAGTTATTTTCTCTTATCCATGAAATTGCCCATGTATTTATCTCTTTTACATCTGGGTTTGGCGATTATGGAGCAGATTCTATTAATAACGAAAAAGAATCTTTGTGTGATAAAATTGCTGCAAATTTATTAGTTCCTAGAGAATTATTACTTTTTTATACAAAGAAAAAAAATAATAAAGAATTATCTACTCTTTTTAAAGTAAGTGAAATAGTAATTTTACGCAGAAAGCTTGACTGTGGCTTGATTACTAAAGCAGAATTTTTTGAAAATTATAATAATCTTCCTCAATATAAAAAAGTTGGTGGTGGTGGCGGTGATTTTTATAGAACTGCTGAACAACGTATAAGTCCAAAACTTTTACGTTGTCTTAATAACGCAATGTATTCAAGAAATATCACACCTTTAGAAGCATATCATTTGGCAGGTGTAAAAGGTGATGTATTTACTAAATTAACAGCTGGAGAGTTTAGATGATTTATTTAGTAGATTCCAGTTGCTTAATGACAGCATCACAAACTACTTATCCTTTTGATATTGCAGAATCTTTTTGGAATAAAATAGCAGAATTAGCACAAAATCATGAATTTTACAGTATTGATAAAGTAGAAGATGAAATAAAGATAAATTTAGATCAGTTATCAAAATGGTGTAATGATAATTTACCGGATGATTTTTTTATTTCAACTGAAACAGATGATGTTTATGATAAATTTACTGAACTTGTAAACTGGGCTCAGAAGAAAGAGATAAGACAGGCTGGTATTGATAAATTCATAGATGCTAATAAAGCTGATATATACTTTGTTGCTTTTGCTTCGTTAAAACCAAATGAATATACTGTCGTAACAGAAGAAACTTCTGCTTTAAGTTCAAAGCGTGATATAAAATTACCAGATGCTTGTTCAGCATTTAATGTTCGTTGTATTAACTTTATGACAATGTTGCGAGAACTAAAAGTAAAATTCTAATTCTCGTAATATCTTTATTAATCTAATATATCAATATCGTATAAATTATCAAATGGTTTTGTAATTACAGAAGCTTCAATAGGTCCATCTTCATCTAATTTTTTCCAAAGGTTATCATCAAATCTATTAGCTATAAAGCAGTAATGACAAATAATAATTAATTTATATCTATCAATTCCTTTTTGTTGAAATTCATCTTCTAGTTGATAAAAAGTAGGGCAATTGTTATGTCGCCATTTATCGTCTAAATATTTAATAATAACATCAGTTTCTTCTTTTGTTATTTTAAAACATTCACTATATGATTTAATTTCTTCACCTGCATCAAAAAATGGATACATATTATTACTTAATGCGTAAACTAGACTTTCACTTACAAATTCGTTGTTAATACAGTAGAAACTTATTATCTGTCTTTTAAAAATATTAAATAATTTAATATTCATTTCATTGTTTTCACTCATAATTCAATTTTATCCTTCTGTTGTTTTATAGTTCTTATGATATTTGCTAAATCATTTTTAATAGATTGTAAATATTCATCATATTTTTTCTCATGTTCGGTAATAGGATTATAGTCTTTATCACAAACAGTTTTTAAATCATTAAAATGGCTTGATAAATTATTTTTATAATTTTCCATTTCTGAAATATTAAATATCTCTGGTTCAATTTGTATTTTATTAATTACTTTATTTATATTATTAAGTACATCTTGTTTTTTTATTCCTTTTTCTGTACTGATTGTAGTCAATGGGAGAAGCTTATCATTTACATTATTTAAGAATTTAAAAAAATCTGAAAAAATTTCGATTTTATTTTTATTTTTTGCTTTATTTAGCGTTTCATTTTTTGCTGCTATTGCAGCTTCTTGTGCAGCTACTGCTGCTTTTTTTGCTTTTCCAGTCCATACTATAGACCATATCCCAAGCATAATTGAAATAGGCGTTCCTATAATTGTAATCCAATCTGGTAATATATCTAGCATAATTAACCTTCTTTTCTAACTATAATTCTTTAATTAAATTTAAAAACTCTTCTTTAGTTTTAGCACCTTCTGCCTGGTATTTATCATAAACAAGAAAATACTTAAATTGTTTTCCCGCATTTTGAGCCCAAGTATTTCCAAGTTTTATTTTTTTTGTAGCTATTAAATGGTCTCCTTTTGTTTCAAGAAGAATAATTTTTCCGCTTTTAGTTTTTATAATAAAATCCGGGTAATGATTTGTAACACCGTTAATTTCAAAGCCATCTCCTTTTACAGGATTTCTATGCCACCATTCTATATTATCAAGAGCTGCTACTTCTGAAATAACTTTCTTTTCAAAATCGTCCATTTCACCTTCTTTTTCATAAAGTGATTTTTGAATTGATAATGAAGTTGTCTTTACGCATTTATTAATTTCTGGTAATTGATAAAAATATGATAATTGAATCTTTTCAGCTTCAACATCATTATAAAACTTTGGTTCAGCATAAGCATCGCTAAGTTCGTCAATTTTTTCACTAATACATTTTGAATAAAGCAAAATATTAGAAGAAAACTTTTCAAATTCAGCATCTGTAAAATTTGTAAGTATACGTTCAATATATAGATACAATTCTTTGTCATCAATTGGAAATTTACTTCCAATAATTTTCATAACTTCTCCAGTTGCTAAAGCAATTTTTGCAGTTTTTTTCTGATTTTTATCACATAATATTAATTTTATGCTATCAAGTTCGGTACCAGTAATTCTTTTAAAAAACATCTGCTGATATTGGTTTTCAGAACTATCAACTTCATAGACTTCAATGTCAGCAGTAAAATTTATGGTTGTATCTTTTTTACTTAATTCAAATCCTTGTAAAAGATATTCTTTAGTAAACTTAGAATATGCATTATCAGGGTCAATTCCATCAAAATTAAATTGAGCAGGTATTTTTACACGCATACTAAACTGTGGAAGTTTAAGGTTCAATGCAAAATCCTTATATTGTTCTTTCATTTTATATTCGTTTTCTTTTAATTGATTTTGCAATTCTGGTACCTCAACTTCTTTATTTGTATTTTGATTTTTTTCTTCTTGAGATTGTGATGCTGCATTTTGTGATTGTATTAACATATTTTTCGTTTCATCAGGTAACATACTTTGTGCTTCTTCTTGTGTTAGAGAAGTTTCACCTGCATTTAGTTGGAAAGAATCTGATTCATTAGAAATGCTATCAAATGAAAAGAGTTCAGTATTTACATTTATTAAATCTTCACTTCCTTCTGTATTTTTATCGTCTAATGATTGTGGTTCTAATTCAAAAGTTATTTCTTGCTGTGTTGTATTACTTATTGGAGTAATTGCATCTTCTTTTGCTTCATAAGCTCTAAAATCTTTTCCTGTAAAATGACTCTGGTTTAATGTAAAAGCGATTCTTTCTACAGTTCTAAAGAAGTCACTGGAATTTGTAAGAACATAACTTGTATTTAAATTTTCATCTGGTAAATGCTGTACATATGGTTGGCGTAATATTCTACCAAGAATCTGTGTTACATCAACATCTGCACTACGATTTGCTACACTTGCAAGAATATATGCAAAAGGACAATCCCATCCTTCTTTTAATGCATTAACAGTAATGATGTATCGAATCTTGCAACGGTTGCTAGTTAAATTAACATTTTTAAGTTCATTTATGTTAGAAGTTTTTATTGCAATTTCTTCCGGTTTACAACCAGCTTTTATTAAGATTTCTTTAAGTTTTTCAAAAGTTGTTGCTTCTTCTCCAGATTTCGGCTGAGCCTGAAATAGAATTATTGGACGAATATATGGTGCATTATGATTTTTTTCACATTCTTTTGCTTTCAATTCAAGAATTCGTCTTAAATGTAAAGCATTATCAATTACACCTTCAATGCTAGAATTGTTTTGAATAATTACAGGAAGTTTTACCATGTTTTCATTTTTTAATTCCTGAGCAGTTACAAAACTAATAATATTACTACTTTCTCGTGGAGTAGCTGTTAAATCTAAAACAAAAGAAGGTTCTAATGCTTCCAACATCTCAATAGAAAGATCAGATACAGCATTATGACTTTCATCAACTATTACAACAGGATGATAATTTGCTATTATTTTCATTAATGAAATATCTTCTCCAGAATTTACATCAACTCCAATTTCATTTGCGAAATTAATATAATTACCGTTATCTTGATATACTTTTCTTCCTTCCTTATTTTTTACACGTAAACTATCAAAACTTAAAATAAAGATATTTAAGTTTTCATTCATTGATGTTGGGGAAAAACCTCTAGCCTGTAATAATTCAGACTTTTCATAAACTTCAACACGATTGGCAAAATCAACATTTATTCTTTGTCTATAAGGATGTTCTGAGTTTTTTAGAGCATTTTTTGTTTGTTCTAAAATAGAATCAGATGGAACTAACCAAACAACACATTTTTTTTGAATAGCTTTATATTCATCAAAAATAGTCTTTATAGAACATGAAGCTATAAAAGTTTTACCACCGGCCGTTGGAACTTTTAAACAAACATGAGGTGCTCTTTTTACACTGTCATTGTAAGGTTTTATTACAGAATTAGCTTCAGGTTTAATACCTTTACTAATCCAATATTCTTCGTACGCTTGTGCAGCTGTATTTGTTGTTTTTGTAAAACCTATATATTCTTTAAGCTCATTAATTACTCTTGCTTGATATGATTTAAGTTCCATTTAATTTCTCCATATTAAAATTTGTGAATATCACGAGGTATTTTCTTAAATATAATGTTATTTTTTTGCATAAAATCTTTTGGTAAAAGACAAATATCTGCATAAATAATATATTGCTCATATTTACCTTTTATTGTGTTTAAGAAATCCGTATCAAGAGTTGTTGCTTTATCTTTTTGATAATAAAACCAATAAGCCGCTCCATAATTGTTTCCTAAAAAATATTCACTTTCATTATTATTTACAGTTATTTTAGAATGTGTTTCTGTAAACCATATGTATTCACGAATTTTATCTATAGAAACATCTTCATTTATAAAACCATTTTCAAGTAATAGGCGAGGACCAAGTTCGTAATATGAGAAATCTGCATTAATTCCCTTTACAGTTTTTTTACCAACTCCATAGCCGTTTATAACTCGTTTAATTCTTTCTGATGTTATAGATTCTGCATAATCCATCATTTCTATTAAAACAAATTTACGATTGCCACCATCTTGTTTATTTAATTTAATAACTGCATGTGCTGTTGTTCCTGTTCCAGCAAAAGAATCAAGTATTAAAGCATCTGTGTTTGGACAAAGATTAATTAAATATTCAAGTAATTTGCAAGGTTTTGTTGTATCAAAAACTTTTGATAAGAAAATATTTTTTATTTCAACAGTTCCATTAGATGCGGTACCTACTTCTGCTGGTAATATTGAATCCTGTGCCATTTCTGAGACAGAATCTGCGGGGATTATTTTTTTTATATATTTCTCGCCATCTTTTTCTTCAACTAAAAGTAAACCATCTGAAATTAATTCTTGAATACCATCAAATCCTTTTCTCCATCTGCCATATTCTCCATTTATTTTGGGGAGTATACATTCATAACCTAATTTTTTATACGATTCTATCAATTCTTTCAGAAAATCATCATCAAATTTATCATCTACAAATATCTTTTTTACTTCTTCTTTTTCAGGAAGAAGGAAACCTTCATTGTCATAAAAGATTGGAAAAAACATACTAGGTCTATCTGTTCTATAGACTTCTTGCCCCCATTGTCTTAAATGCTCTTTCTTATCTTCACTAACTTGATTTTCTATTTTTCTAAATTCTACAATATGTTTATCTTTTGCATAACAGAGAATGTATTCATGTTGTTGTGCAATGTTTGAATCAGTACCACCTTTTCCACCTCTTGCTTTCCAGATAAATTCTCCAATCTTATTATCATGTCCAAATATTTCAGAACAAATAATATCAAGGTTGTAAACTTCGTTTTCATCAATATTAATACAAATTATACCTTTCTCATTTAATAATTTGTGAAGTAAGCGTAATCGAGGATACATCATACAAAGCCATTTATCATGTCTAGTAAAATCTTCCTCTTCTTTTCCAACAACTTCACCAAGCCATTTTTTTATTTTTGGATCATTAACGTTATCATTATATTTCCACTTTTCGTTTCCTGTATTGTATGGTGGATCTATACATATACAATTAAATTTTCCTTCATATTCAGGTAACAATGCTTTTAAGGCTTCTAGGTTATCTCCATGAATTATTTTATTTTCACTTTCAAAGTCATCTACAACTTTTCCGTCTTTATATGTATATTGCTTTTCCAAAACCTTAAAAGGTACATCAAGATGATGATTAATAACTTTATTTTTTCCAATCCAATCTAGTGTAGGCATAGTAATCCTTATTTATTATTTATTTTATATATTATACTTCAAAATACCTATTTTTTGAATGGTAAAAATAGAATGTCTATTTATATTGTTATTTTCAAATAAATATTATTCTTAATCACTTCTATAATCTCAATTGTTTGCCATTCTTCAATATCTGTAATTTCTTCCAGCATTTTAGAAACAGCTTCTACATAACGCCAGAAATCTATTACGTTTCTCTCTCCTGATGGTGGTAATGTTATGGCGAAGCAAACAACAAAAACTGTATTTTCAATTATTCTGTCCTTTTCTGTGTATTCGGCTTTTTCCGTTGAAAATTTGAAACTTGGCAGTTTGTTGCATGGAGTAATTAAATCTTTGTTTTCAAAAGGTTTTAGAATTATTCCGTCGTTATACTGTTCATTTATTCTCTGTACATATTCAGGAAGGTTTTCAATGAAAAGTTCTGTTAATTTCTTAAACACTGGTTCAAAGGACTTCATGTTACAACCTCTTTTTTGAATATGTATCTAAAATGCTTTTTATATCTTGTGGTAAAGTTTCCACTTTATTTTCTGTTTCTTCTATATAATTGATTTTGTTCTGCAGGTTTTTCTTTTCATTCAAGAATAGTTTTATAACTGCCTGCTTTAATTCATCCGGGAATGTCTTGTTTGTAAAGCCTGCTTTGTATGTTACATAAATTACGTGTTTATCATATTCACAGGTAAGAAACAAAATTGCTTTGTTTCCAGAATCTATTATGTAGTTCTTAATTTTCTGTTTTGTTGTCATATCAATTATGCTTATCATTTTTGAAATGTTTATTTCATTTACATAAGCCTTGTTATCTGTAACAGTTTGTATTTCGTTGTAAGTTTTGTTTTTCAAATTGTAATAAATATATTTTTCCATAAATGAATATGCTGTATTAAAACATAATTCATCTGTGGTTTTATCTTGTGCGTTCAGTTCCAGAATGTTTGAAAGTTCTTCAAATGTAAAAAGTTTCATTTTTCTCCATTGAAAAACGGGGCAAAGGAAAGTATAACCTACGTTCAGACAGAATCAAGGCCAAGCCCTGTCGGGTTGCTTCGCAAGCCTTGATTCTGTCTTCACTTCGGTTTTTAATTTTTTTCGCCCCCGTTTCCAAAAGCCAAAAAAAGTTTTTTGTTTTTGTTTATATTTCTTAGTCGCTGTCAGCTGTTCTTAAAACAACTATGTTTTTTGAGCGAGAAACTAAGAAGCCGTCGCGTTTTCTAAATCTCATAAATTCTTCGCCGTATTCAAGAGATTCAGAAGTTTCTGAAAAACGCTTAATTTCAATTCCCTTGCGGTCGCCGTGAATTATGCGTTTTGGGTCCATAAAAATTGCAAAGTTTGTTTTTGCTTTCAAGTCGGCAAGCTGTGGAAGCTGTGTACATTCAACAACTTCGTAACCGTCAATTCTGCCTGGCATCCCGTCGCCCGGTTTACGCCAGATTGGATTTCCGTTTGCGTCCTGAATGTTTGCAATGTAGTTTAAAACTGTTTCGTTCAAGAACCATTTGCAATTTTTTCTTTCTTCAGATGGAATTTTCATTTCTGCATCTCTAAAATCAAGATATGAAAGTTTTGTTTCATTTGTTGATTTTATTGGCTGAACTTTTACATCAGAAGCATTTATTGCTCCGGTGAATGGGGCAGCATTTGCAACCAAACATTGTTTATCAAATTCCTGTCCATAGGCTTCCATAAAATCTTCAAGGAACATTTTTCCCAAGTCTACAAAAACATCTTCACCAAATTCATCATAGAAAGGAATAAAGCCTGCAAGTGTGTAAGCTTTAAGCTCTTTTCTTGTTGGTACATTTGATTTTGTTGCATCAATTTTCTGTCCGTAACTTGTGAGCCATTTTAATTCAACGCCGCCACGGTCACGTTCTGGAATGAACATTGAAGAACCCATCATAGGGCGGTTTGTTACTAAAGGCATCATTACTGATTTTTTAGCAACTTCCTGCATAATGGTTTCTTCATAAATTGGATTGATTAAATACTGGTCGTTTGTTGCAAGGTTTCCAATCGGTTCTCCGATTACGGCTTTTGATGGAACAAAGCCTTTTCCAACTTCCCAAGAAAAGTCTTTCGGATTGTTCCATTTTTCTGTTCTGATGTTTGGACAGAATTTTAATTCGCCTAATGTCTGTTCGTCTTTGTTCCAAGCTGCAACAAGTGCTTTTCCCAAATTGTAGCAAACATCACGGTAGGAAAGTGGCTGCATATTTGCATCTGTTTTTTTAATTAAAGCGCGGAAGTCTTTAATTGCTTCTCGTACACTTTCCATTTCTGTTGTTGTTGCTGTTTCCTGTTCGGATGCAACTTTAAGAATACCTTCAATGATTTCTTCTGTTTCATTGAAGTATTTCTTAATCTGTTCAGGTGTCGCAGCTTCTGTTGGAATCAATTGTTTCATATTGACCAATTTCTTCTGCAACCCTACAATTACCTCGTTCAAGGTTAACCTCCTGATTTTCTTTGGATAGCCGGTTATAGCCTCCTTAATGCTTACAACCGGCTTTTTTTATGCTCTGGCTAAGCCGTCGCAAATATTCTTAAAAAATGAAGTGTTTTCGTTTTGAATAACTCGTTCAATTTTTAATTCTTTTTTAGGTGTTGTCAGTGCAAATGGATTAGCTGGAACACAGCAAATAGAAAATTCCAGAAGTTCCTGTTTTCTGTAAATCAAATCACAGTCACGGTCTTTACTTTCTAAAAACTCAAGTTCATCTACGCGGAACCCTACGGAGCCGCTTCGAAGAACTCCAGCTTTTACACGCTGACCGATGCTCCATCCAAATTCATCATAATCTTTGTCATTAAAAATTATGTCGCCTGAAAGTTCTGGATTTACACCAACGTTTTCACAGTGTCCTATTGCCGGAATCTTATAATCGTGACTCCAAAGAATAACAGGATTCATTTTGTAATTAGATAAATCCCAGCCGTTCTGGTCTACTTTTTCAAAGTCGCGGTCTGTATCAAATGTAGACATAATCCAGTGATACATTTCCTTGTCAGCTTCTGTTTTTGTAGACAAAGAACATTTGTTGAATATTTCAACTAATGGACTTACTTTTCCTGAATGTGTATTTTCTTTTAGGAACTTATGAAAAGCAATTTTGTCTTTTCCAAAATCTTTGTTTTCAACACCATCAATTTTTATTAACAAGACCAACTCCTTACATTAATTTTAATCAGCTGATTATTTAGTAACTTAAAATCATTCATAGTCTTATAGCCGATTTTTCTTTTAAGTCTGCAAATGTGCGTTGAAACTGTACCTGCGGCATTATTAGTAAGGTCGCAAATTTCTTTTATTGATTTGCCTTGACCAAGATATAAACCGACTTCCATTTCTCTTTCAGTAATTTCAGAACAGCTTTTTCTTTCCAATAAATGTTCATTGTTTTTTATACCGTCTAAAACTTCTTCTGGATAACAACGAATGCCTTCTAAGACTAAGTTAAGTTTTTCTTTAAACTCTTCTTTTTGTTCAATGTTAGCAATAAATCCATTAGCCCCTGTATCATAAACACGAAGACCAAAAAATCTGGAACAATTACCTAACTCACAAAAATAAATTCTTAATTTAGAATTTATTACTTTCAAACTTCTAAGTTTAAATTTCAAAACATAACTTAGAAAATACTTATCAAAAATTACAACAGATTCTTCAGCACTTTTTAAATGGTAAAAAATGTCATCATCAGTTGTACCATCAATAATTTCTATCTTTGGATTAATAGATAGAAGACCGTCAATAATTGTTTTTTTTGTAATTTCTTCACATACTCCTATGAATACTTTTTTAATCATTTCGATTAGCCTCTGTCTCTACTTGAGGAACAACAGGAATCAAGTTTGAAGCTCTGTACCAGATGTCGCCCCAAGGCTTTTCTTTTTCACCTCTGGCTTTCAAAACTTCATTTATAGTTTTTAATCCTGCATTTATTTCTGCAATATCACGGTTGCTCTGTGCGTCCTCACTCTCCTGTAATTCAGGAATAGAACTCAGATTAAAGCTGCCCCTCTCATTGAGCTTAAATCTCCGAAAAAACTGTACTTCTAAAACCTGTTCAAAGTTTTGAAGTAGTGGTATTAATGTGTAGTTCCAAAATGCACGATGCTGAGAGTCCGTATCTGTGCCACTTAAAGAACTTTTGGAATCCTGTATATTCGCAACACGTGGTGGAATGCCATATTTGGCGAGTAACGTATACAAGTTCCACTGCTTCATATCGTAAAGTTTCAGAACATCCGGACTGAAAGTCAGTGTCTGGTATTCTGTTCCTTTACCCAAAACTGCTACACGGTTTTTTATTCCGCGTCCGTATTTTTTATCCCAAGTCCTTGCAAGTATTTCTGCATCCGCTTCGGTCAATACCTGGTCTGTTTTTAATAAACCTTTAGGTACACCACCTTCTTTAAGTAATCCTGTGTTCTGTTCTGCTGCCAGTAAATCCTGTTCAACTTCCAATCCTAAACTTACAAGAGGACTCACACCCCTGTATTCATTCCACGGATTCCAGTCCTTGAAATGAATAATTTCATCAGGAAGAATAATGACAGGTCTTCCATCTTCTGTATCTGTATAGACCCATTTTGTTATTTTTCCTTTGTCTACTACGTGCTGCATTTTTCGCGGATTCAGGATGAATATTTCTTTCGGAATGCCAAATGAATATTCTTCCCCAAACCACCAGAAAGCCTCGCCGTCTAAACTCCACCAGGCACAAGTCTGTTTCCATAAGTCAAAACGACTTGTAAAACTGTTTGGAAAGTTGAACAACTTTGCAACAGCTGATTCAAGTTGAATATCTCCATTCTTTGTAATTTGAAATTGAGCTCTTCCGATGTTACGTGTAAGAATATCAATACAAACTGAAACCCAGGCATGCTGTAAATATGGGTCGGTACAGGTTTTCTTTTCCTGTGCAGAAAAATCATTGGCTATAGTCTCATTATTAATCTCATTAAAACTGCGTAGCGACTTTTTTGAATGTCTTTTCTCACCAGAAAAGAAAGATGAAAGTTTCATTAAAACTCCATAATTAATATTGGTTTATTTTTTTCTTAGCATTAATTTCATTAAGAAAAACATACATTTTGACATCAATTAGATGTCAAAATTCTAAGCCATCACAATTCCGTTTGTTACAGGACTAAAAATCCCGTAACGCATTGCATCCATGTAATGGTCATTTACTTTTACAATCTGGTTGTTTTCATCTCTCGCATAATCCCAGATTTCACCAAGAACACCTGTACAATCTTTGCAAACAAAAAATTGACCGCGTTCTATTTTTGCTATGATAAAATCTATTCCAGCATCTACGCTGTTATTTGCTTTTACTCCTCCGGGTACTTCCTGAATGCGTTCCCCTCCGGCCGGGTCGCAGTAAGTAACAAAACTTTCTTTGTACCAGCCTTTGGCGGTTTGGTTTTCAACGCTAGTTTTTGTAGTAATGTTAAAGCCGCCGTAATCGGCAATAACATAAACGCAATCTTCGAGCCACCCAATTTTTACAGCTGCGATATTCAGTCCAAAGTCCTGACCGCCTGTAATCCTGTCAAACTTTTTAGGAAGCTTTTCACGAGGAAGAATCATAGATTCTTCAAACTTCTCATAAACAACACCCTCTGGCTTTACCCATAATCCATCCCTAAATCTTGCTCTCTGTTTTTCCGGCATGTTGTCCAGAATGTCCGAGATGTAATCCTCGTCAAGGTTTTCGGCATTGTCCTGTGGATTCAGAATTGCACTAGCGTACAATTCGGGCTTGTTCAGTTTTTCATCAGTACGAGGTTCAATTTTCCTGATAAAAACTTTGTAAGCCCAATGCATTGGCGAACATGGGTTACAGTCATAAAAAAACTTATTCTTGCAACCTGGCACTTTCATAGCCAGACGGCTGTAAGCTGTTGTAATTGCAGAATAAGAAATCTGACTCACTTCGTTAAAGTAAATAGTCACATATTCATGCCCTAAGATTTTATCAACCTGTTCTTTGTCTCCTAAGCCTCCAATCCAAATTTCAGATTTATTCCAAAGCGTTATAAGTCCGTCGTGTACATTTGCCTTGTAGTTATTCGGACCAATTGTTTTATCAAGCCATGGAATAAGCGTTTCGTGTAAAACAGAACTTCTCGCATCTTTTGCACGGAATCGACATATTAAATGTCGGCTTCCCGGGTATGCTATAGCTCTGTAAATTACAGCCATAACAAGAACCGTAGTTTTTCCAGAACGAGAACCGCCAAACAAAAGAATGTGTTTCGCGCTGGAACTTAGCAGATCCAGCGCTTTCTTCTGAACTTTTGTCGGCTTAAATAATGTTCTCAAAAACTAAAGTCCTTTAAAATCATCAACAAAGTTAATGCTCAATTCTCCCTGTACTGGTTTTGAGTTTTCTTTATCAGCACCAGTAATAAAAGAATCAAGCTTTGCAGAACGTTCAAGTAAATCCATTGCGCCGTCAGCATTAAGGTCTTCTGGATTCAAGGTCTTAATTCTTTTTGCAACAATGTCATCAAAGCCGTTCAGCATTTCCATTTGTCTTTTACGTCTTTCAACGCGTTCGGCTAAGATTTCTTTTTCAATTTCTTTAGCCATATACTCGTCATAAGCAGCAGCTCTTTCATTCCAATTAAAAAGCCGTGCATACCTTGCCCAAGACCCGTATTTTTTCGGGTCTATGTTATGAAGTTCAAGACAAGCGCGGATACTTCTCTTGTACCCCATAGAACGAAACAGACAAAAAGCCTTAAATGCTTTTGGACTTTCGCTCATCATCCTCGTCTCCCAGCATTTTGGCTCTTTGTTAGTTTCAGTTTCTCCCACTTATAAATCCTCCTTGCCTGATGTTTTATTTATTCACAACAAATTTTGTAGTTGTACGTTTCGAAAGGTGCTCACAAAAACAGTTTGTAATTTTTACAGGAACACCGTCATTCATAGTTATGGTTACTGTAATGTCGCCATACTTTTTGTTTTCAGCCTGTTCACGAATAAAATCGCCAGCTTCTTTAATCACTTGTGAAATAGGAACATTCATAATTAAGCCTCCAGAGCTTCACTCTCGTAAGTAACCATAGAGCCAAGCCAGTTAAATAAATCAATACGACGGAATAGAATATGGCGGCCGTAATCAATGTGAGGAATCTTGTTTTCTTTTGCGAGTTTGTAAAGATAAGGTTTTGAGAATTTAAGATATTCAGCAGCTTCATCTGCGTTCAGAATATCCATGTTTTGATTTGTTTCAGCCATAAAAAACTCCTTCGTTTTGTTATGGCTTAATAATAATTCTAAATGGTACTTCCTAAAGGTAAATAAATTTTTACCTAAGTTAAGCGTTTTCTTTACCTTTGGGAAATGTTTTTTCCTTTTTTTATAAAAAAATTATTATATTTGTAGAAAGAGGTTTTTATGGTTCACCAAATATTATTAAAATATGCTCTTAATCAAGAGAATCAATATGTATTTATAGATGATGTTCCAAATGGGTATGCATGTAATTGTTTGTGTCCTAGTTGTAAGCAGCCATTAAATGCCCGCAATGGTGGAACAATAAAAGAACATAGCTTTGCACATCAACCTGGTTCGGACTGTGTAAAAGGTGTTGAAACAGTAATTCATCAATTGGCTAAAGAAATAATACTGGAAGAAAAGAAAATACCTTTGTTTGATAATGAAAATAAACCTTTAGAAATTCAAAATGTTGAAGTCGAAAAAAATCTTGGTGACATACAACCAGATTTATATGTAACACTTGACGGGCATCCAATTGCAATTGAAATATATGTAACACATCCAGTCGATGATGAAAAATACAAAAAAATTGAACAACATAGATTAACTACAATTGAAGTAAATTTGTCTAATGTTACATCAACTTTGAAAGAAGAAATAAAACAAGAATTGTATAAATCTGAAAATATGACCCTTATTTATAATTATGAAATAATGCAAGGTTATATAAATCAAAAGAAAAATATAATTCTTCAAAATGGTAAATTACAAGTACCAAAAAGTGGGATTATTCAACATTGTCCTATGAAAATAATACAAATGGGTCGGTCTATAACAATGCGTAGTGTAAAAGAAAATGAATGTAAAAACTGTTTTCTTTCTTGTTATGTACCAGAAGAAAAAGGTTATTGCTGTTTAGGTTATAGAAATTTTTCAGAACCTTTTCCATTTTGGTTTTTACGTGCTAATGTAAACGAAAATAGATTTATGACAATTCAAGAAACTAATGATTATTTTAACAAATATACAAAAGGAAAAATAAATAAGGTTTTTACTACTACAAGAAGATAATAGTGTATAATAAATATACTATGGCTTTAATAATTATTCGTGGTGATATTACAAAAATGAATGTGGATGCAATCGTAAACGCTGCAAACAAATCTTTACTCGGTGGCGGTGGTGTAGACGGTGCAATTCACAGAGCAGCTGGAAAGGAACTTTTAGAAGAATGTAGAACTTTGAACGGCTGTGAAACTGGCGAAGCAAAAATCACAAAAGGTTATAATCTTCCTGCAAAATATGTAATTCACACAGTCGGTCCAGTCTATTCAAAATCAAAAGCTGCAGAATGTAAAACTCTTTTAGAAAACTGTTATAAAAACTCTCTGGAACTTGCAAAACAAAACAACTGTAAAAGCGTGGCTTTTCCTTTAATCAGTGCCGGTGTTTACGGTTATCCAAAATATGAAGCAATCGACGTTGCCGTCGATTGTATTAAAAAGTATGGTGAAGAATTATCTGTGGAACTTGTTCTGTTTGACTTTGAAGCTATAGACATTGCACAGAATAATTATCCAAGTCTGTGGAAATAATCATTTTATAAAATTTTTTCGCGAGAAAAATTTGTTCATGGTACCATGAACAAATAACTTGTCATAGTTATTTGTTCATGGTACCATGAACAAATAACTTGTCATAGTTATTTGTGCGAAATCTCACTTCGTTCGATTTCGCACAAAACTTCTTAAAAAGTATTTGAGAGTATAGCTTTATGAGTAACACAATATCAACAGAAGCCGTTTTGGCTTACTTAATGTATTCACGATACAGTTATGTATTATATAAAACTGATGTAGAAATAAATATAAAATTAATAAATGGAATGCTTAAGGAATTTAATACAGAAACAGATATTCCGTTTGAAGAAATATTCAAAAACAATAACAATTTTGAAATGCGAGATAAATTTATTCTTACTCATATTGGTTTTGATAAATTAAAAAAAATGTATAAAGAATCAATAGATTCAAAAATACTTGAAAAATTGGATGAACGATTTACAATAACTAAATAAGTGTATGAATACCAAAAGTTATCTTAAACAGGAAGACAAAAAATATATACATTCCGCGATAGAAAAAAGAGAGGAAGTTGTATTTTCTTGTACTGGGTTAAATCACGAAGAAAAAGAAAAGTTCAAAGAAATATTACAAGTGTTTTTAGCTGAATGTAATCAAGAAAATATGTTTGGTTATCTTTCATATTGTTTGTTAGAACTTTTGGACAATGCTAATCGAGCAAATGTAAAACGTATATATTTTAAGAAAAATAATTTAGACATTACAAATCCTACAGATTATCAAAAAGGAATGGTTGGTTTTAAGCAGGCAATCATAAATCCAGAAAATATTTTACAAAATCTAAAATCAAATGAATTAACTGTAAAATTATTATTGTCTGTAAACGATGATATTTTATTACAAGTATCAAATAATACAAAAATTACAGAAGTTGAATTAAATCGAATAAATGAAAAAATCGAAAAGACAAAAAATTATACAAGTCTTGAAGATGCAGTAAACGACATTGACGAAACAGAAGGTTGTGGGCTTGGTCTTATCAGCATAATTTTAATGCTTAAGAAAATATCAAGAAATACAAAGTCATTGTTTTTTAATCTCACAGAAAATGAAACTGTTGCAACAATAAAAATTCCTACAAATAATTTTACACAGTTGGAAGAATTATAAACTATCTCCTTGTTTGTTTACGTCTAACAGGTAATTCTGTTAGACGTTTTTTTTTAAGCGCTCATTATTTCTTTCCAAGTAACTTGCATAATATTTTTCATGTTCTTTAATTTTTCCTGTGTCTCATGGTCTGAATAATGCTTAGACATTTCTTCTGTTCTGTGTCCCATAAATGCCTGAACTGTTTTAAGGTCTGTTCTCTGGCTTAAAATTGTTGCACAGAAATGTCTTAAACTGTGAAAAACAATGTTTCTTTCTTTTCGTTGTTCTTCACTAATTCCAATCAGTTCCAAAGCTTCATAAAGTCCGTCACTGTAATAAGACGGCCAGTAAGGCTGTTCTGGTTTTACGTTTGAGAAAAATACAAAGCTCATGTCAGAATAATTTGGGTTTTCTTTTGCAAGGCTTTCAAGTTGTAAAAGGGTAGTATGGTCAATTGGCAAATCTCTTACATCAGAATTTTTAGGACACTTCAAACCGTCCACTTCGCTCCAGCTGTGTCTTATGTGAATAATGTCTGCATCCAAATCTAAATCACAAACTCGAAGTCCGCTAATCTCTCCGGCTCTAAGTCCGCAGTAAATACCAAGCTTAAATGCAAGTTTATAAACATCATTTTTCCAATTCAGATCTAACAGTGCTTTCACTTCTGTTTCTGTTGGTATTCCTCTTTCAAGTTGCTGTGCATTAAATCGTTCTACGCCAAACATCGGATTTTTTTCAATCTTTCCATTTTCAAAAAGGTAGCCCATTGCACGACTGCCAACGTTTATAGCCTTGTTTACAGTTCCACCTTTCAAAGCTCTTTCAGAATAAAGGTAAAAGAAAAAGTCATCCAAAGTTGCTTTATCAAGTTCATCAATGTATGCTTCATCACCAAAGTATGGTTGCCAGTAATTCTTAATCAGGCTTTCCATATTCTGTGCATGTTTCCTTGTCATGTTGTTACCGTGTGCAATGTAGCGTTTTATAAACTCTGAATTATCGTAATCCCAAAATCCTTTTAAGTATTCAATAAGTTTAATTCTAGGTTTACTAGTTTTTGTTTCTGCAGGTGGTGTAATTGTGTTTGTAATTTGTACATTGTTTTGAATGGCATTTACGGCAACATTTGGAACAACATTAAATCCAAACTTTAATGAAATCAAATTAAGTAAAATCTGTGCATCATTTTGGGTAAGCCTATCTACAATGCTTTGTAAGTTCAGTGGGGTGGTAGCAGTAAGGGCATTGTTTGAGAAGTTTCTGGAATTGCCTCTTGCAGCTGGTACTCCATTCTGTAGCCAAGAAGTTGCAATCATAGTTGCTTCAAATTTGTCTTTTGTGTGTGTACTTTTTCCAGTTTGCTTTTCACCTGTAACTGGGTCAATAAATATTACTTTGTAATATCCACAATTGTTTTTTGAAAGATAGAATTGACGCATAAAAACTCCCATGACTTAAAATTTGAAATAAGTCTGAAAGTAGAAAAAGAAAGAATACAAACGGTTGTACAAAAAAGAGTACAATCAGTAGTACAATCGACCTTTTCTACAAGTTTTTAGCGTCCTTTCCAGCAGGAGGGAAAGCTAAAAAATGAATTGTAATATACTTAAATCCTTGTAACACAAGC
>CALAUH010000071.1 GCA_937892225.1 uncultured Treponema sp. | reverse complement strand
TTAATGACATTAATTGAAAAAATTAGTATAATGTAATTATAGTATAGAAAAATTTTTATTAGAGGTTTTATATTATGTTAATGACATCACAATTAAAAGTTGGAACAGCTTTTATGTACGAAGGAAATCCATTAATCGTTCAGAAAATGCTTGGACAGCGTTCAGGACGTGCCGGAATGGTAACTAGTTTACGTGTAAAGAATCTTGTTACTAATTCAACTATGGATCTTGGTATTGATGCTGGTGAAAAATTTGATGAAGTAGACCTTGAATCACATGAAACAAAACTTTCTTACATTGATGGTGATACTTTTGTATTTATGGATCAGGATACTTATGAACAGTTTGAACTTGCAAAAGAAGATCTCGGTGATTACGCTGGATATATTACTCCAGATGATGACCTTGAAGTAAATCTTACTTTCTACGAAGGAAAACCTGTAGGTATTGATCTTCCTGTACGTGTTACACGTTCAATTACATACTGTGAACCTGGTGTAAAAGGTGATACTTCTGGTAAATCTTTAAAACCAGCTACTTTGGATACTGGTATTGAAGTAAGAGTTCCTTTATTCATCAATACTGGTGATAAAATTGTTATTGATACTCGCGATGGTTCATTCCTTGAAAGAGCAAAATAATTTTTAACACACAGTTATGTTATTATGATCGACGGTTTTTTAGACCGTCGATTTTTTTTATTTTATAGTTGGAATTTCATCTATTTGAGTTGTCCATCTTGGTGATAGTTTTTCTCTTTTTGTCTGCCAGTGTTCACCTTTTTCAAAACCTTTTGCAAGTGAAAGAGTTGTTCTTCCGTAATTAGAATTTATTCTGTCTAATGTCTTCATAAAGTTTTTCTTTTTAATATCATTCGTCGGGTCTATAAAAAGATTCCCCTGTAATCTTTCTGGTAATAAACCATATAAACTAATCATTACAGTTTTATAACCGAATCCTTCTCTATATATTTTATGTAATCCTTTTATTGCATATTGTACAATATCTGCTGTATAAGAAGTTTCTCTGGGTAATTGTATAAAAATTCCATTGGAATATTGTGTAAGCGGATTGTTTTCATAATAATTGCATGTAGAAAGATATACACTTAAACTGTTTGCTTCTGCTTTTTGTTTTCTTAATTTTTCTACAACTGCCTGTGTATATTTTACAACTGCACATTCTAAAGTTTGAATATCATAAACTTTTATACCGAACTGTCTGCTGCTTGTTATTACATCACTGTATAAACGTTCAATCTTATCTATACACGAAACCCCGTTTAATTCCCGTATAGTTGCAACGCCTTGTACTGTAAGCCATTTTTTTGCTTTATCTAATTCAAGATTTTTTAATTGTAATGCATTTTTAATTCCGTTATTAAAAAGTTTTTCTGCACGTTTTCTTCCGATTCCCCAGATGGTCTGACAATCAACAGATTCAAGTAAACTATCTACATTCGATTCATCATAAATATAAACACCGTCGTGTTCTTTAGCTTTTTTGTTATAAAGTTTTGCAAGTGTTTTTGTAGGTGCGCCGCCTACGCAAATAGGAATGCCAACCTCCTTAAAAATACGTTCCTTTAATTCTTTTCCAATCTGATAGTACTCTTCGTTTGTCCAGTTGCATTTATTAAAAAAAAGAAAAGATTCATCAATGGAGTATTCTTCGATTTCAGGAGCATATTCCAGATATATTGAAGTAATTCTTCGAGAAATATCAGCGTATAAAGTATAGTTACTTGAAAAAACAGTAACATTATTTTTTTCGCAGATATTTGTTACTTTAAAATATGGATCACCACGTTTTAATCCGAATGCTTTTGCTTCTTTATTTAATGCTACAATAATTCCGTCATTATTAGAAAGAACGGCCACTGGCTTTCCCCGTAAGTCTGGTCGATATATTTGTTCACAAGATGCAAAAAAACTGTTTCCATCACAATGTAAAATCATAAAGAATTTTTTACTGTGTGAATTACATGTGTAACAACACCACAGATAATCACTTCTGAATTTAGATTGCGTACTTTTCCAAGATGAAATTCACCCATGGTTTCGTATATGATAAAACTTTCTGAATTAACGGGTAGGGAACGGTCAATTACAATAAGGTCGCCGTTATAAATGCCCATTTTTACATATTTGTTTGTATCAATGTGCATAAATACTGTAGCAGCCGGATGCTTTATCATAAGTGCGTTGAGATCAATTGATTTATCTTCATAACCCTGAGCCGGGGATGGAAAACCTGTAAACATTAATTATATTTTAATACTATACAAAATATAAGTCAAGTTAAAACTTATGTTTTGTATAGTATTTTAGAAAATAATTTAAGAACTTACTTATTTTATTCTTAAATTATTTTAAAGCAGCGAAGGTCATTTTATGGTTTAATTAGTATAGAAAGTTAGAAATAAGAAAGTCTGAAATATATTAATTTTTAGAGGTATTTATATGAAAAGAAATAAACTTTTTTCAATGGTTTTAGGTTTGGCAGCAATTTTTATGATGTCAAGTTGTATTATCATTTGTCCTAATGATGATGATTATTATTATGATAATAATTTCCAGAATGATGATGACTATACATACAATCACAAATCTACAAAAGGAAATTTACATATAGTTAATTTAGATTCTGAATGTTATCTTGAATCAATTGATTTGGCAACTGAATATGGACATGGCTGGAAAAATTACTGGAAAAGTACATGGCCAAACGAAATCTGCATTTTTTCTGTAGAGGAAGATAATTATAATATTAAACTTCGTGTAATCTATCCAAATTATAAAGGTGGAGATCAGGATTACTATGATGATATCATTTTAGATGACTGGTCACTTTATATTAGAAGCGGAGAGACAACAACATTATACTTTGATGGTAACAAACTTAGTTACTATAAGATTGAAGAGAGAAATTTATGTAAATAAGTTGTCGTTGTTCACCTTCTTGATTAATTCTTAAAAATTAGTTAAACTAGTTTTGTTTTACGGAATTACCGCAATATAAGGAGGTGAACAACAATGGCAACTATCATGGTTGATGATTCAGAAAACCTTGAAAAAGCAATCAAACGTTTTAAGCGTATGGTTGAAAAAGAAGGTATTATTCGCGAATACAAAAAACGTGAATATTTCGAAAAACCTTCTGCCACTCTTCACCAGAAGAAAACAACTCTTGAAAGAAAACTTTTGAACAAGAGACGTAAGACTGAAAAAAAAGAATTCTAATTTAATTTAGAATATTTCGGTAAAAGGAGATGCCTGTATTATTAGGTATCTCCTTATTTTTTTATTCTTTGAATAAATCTGTAAAATATCCAGAAGAGGATACATTTTCTTTTCCATTGATTAAATGATTTGTATCACCAAGTCTTTCTACTCTGAATGCAGCCTGACCTTTAATTCTTTCTTCTGTATTTACTATTGTGATTGAAGTAGGGGCAACGTAAAAACTCTGCCATAACTGCATTGGTGACATTCCTGTTAAATGTGCAATTATTGTGAACATTATTCCAAGATGACATGTAAAAACAAGAGTGCAGTTTTCTGTTAGATTCTTTTCGGAAACAAGTTGATATTTTTCTTTACCAGTACCACCAATTCCACCTTTATCTAATGCACAGTATTCTGGATCAAAATTAGGATTATGTACAGGATTTAAAACATCATAAAAGTTTTTATTGTTTCTGATATATCCGTATTCTTTTAAAAGAGCATCTATTCCTTCTGTTACTTCTTTGTATTTTCTTTTAATATTTCCCTTCTTCATAATTTTGGAATTATACCAGTTGTCTTTATCAAAATGTTTTTTATCAGAATAATAAACTTCTGGAATAAAATCCCAGCACATTGTTTTTTTACCGGAAAGTTCTTTTATAAAAAAGTTTGAAGGATATTCTGTGTGATAATGAAATTCCTGGAGCCAGTCTAAAGTAATGGCATTTCGATTTAATTTTTCTAATGATGGTTCAATTGTAGCTTTAGCTCTGCCCATTGGAGAAACATAAAATTCTGTAATATTTTTCCAGTTAGTTACTCGTTTAGTTAGAAGTTCAACTTCTCGCTTGCCTTTTTCTGTTAAAGAATCATTTGCATAGTCTGGATCACCATGACGGATAAAAATAAGACGCATTTTATTTTCCTTGAGATTTTTTTCTATTTAATTTCCACATAACAAAACTAAAACAATATGTGATTATAAGTATTGCAGGATATACAAACCAGATAGTATCAAATCCTCCTCTTAGAAAACCATACCAGTCGTAAGTTGCTGATGTTTTTCCATTTTCCAGATGAGTTAAAATATTAATAGTGTAAATTGTTCCATAAATGAACATTGGAATTAATCCTGCAAAAGTGTATTTAAAATTGATTAAATCAGTTGATTCAAAAAATATAAAAGAAATAATACATAACATTGGGATTATAAAATGAAAGAAAAGATTACTGTCTAAAAATAATGAAAAGAAACCTGTTTCTGCAGTAGGGGCCAGGAAAAAGACAGTTGTTATCATTGTTAAAGTTACACCTACGTTTCCTATAAGTTTAAGTATATAAACAAAAGTTGGGATTGATTTTATTTTATTTTGTAGAAAAAATACTTCGTATATTGCAAAAATAAGGGAAATGATTCCAGAAAGAATATTAGAATCTACCGTAAAATATTTGAATGCTGTAAGATTTGTAGATGCAAATATTTTGTTTCCGCCCATAAAACTGATTCCTGCAACCATTGTAATTGTTGAGAAAAGTACTAAACCGGAAATTAATAAGTTTAAAATAACTGATGTTTTTATTTTTTTCATTTGAATCCTCTTTATAAAAAAAATCACGCAGACTTCACAGATTACACAGATGATATAAAAAGATCTGCGTTTATCCGCGTAATCTGCGTGACTTTTATTAGTCTTTTATAACAGATTTACTATTTTACGAATTCTTTTTTCAAGAAATCCAAATCTAATTCTGGGTAAAGAACGTGTTCACTCAATAATTTGTTTACGCGTGCACGTGCTTCTTCCTGAACTTTTGGATCAAGGTCAATCTTTCCTTTTGCAGGTTTTCCTTCTTTTGTAAGACCAGGTTTTGTTCCTTTTAATACAAAGTCGATGATATCAGCAACTTCTTTCATATCAGCTTCGTTCATGCCAAGAGTTGTAAGTCCTGGTGTTCCAATACGAATACCAGATGTCCACCATGCACCGTTCTTGTCATATGGAAGTGCATTTGCGTTAGCTGTAACACCACACTGGAACAATGCAGCTTCTGCCTGTTTTCCTGTAAGTCCGTAAACTGTTACATCACAGAGCATAAGGTGATTGTCTGTACCACCTGTCTGGAGAGGAATTCCATGAGCTTTACAGCCTTCTGCAAGAGCGGCTGCATTTTTT
>CALAUH010000070.1 GCA_937892225.1 uncultured Treponema sp. | reverse complement strand
CTACCCCACCATCTGTACAATCATTCCGACAATACATACGCCACAAAGAGCATAAATCACAGCATCAAGCCAGGAAAACTTTCGTTTCTGTTCTGGAACTTTTTTAATCAATTCCAGATTCTGTTCATTACAAGTTTTTAGAAATGTTAAAACACTTTGTTTTATCTCCCCTACCCTTTCATTACTTTTTACCAGCAATTCTTTACAGTCATTTTTTAACAAAGTGTACTGGTCCAAAGATGCTTTCTGTAATTCTTTATTATAATCAACAAGAATTTCATCAATCTGGTCTTTAAGACTTTTAATTTCTTCAGCTTTTGTTTCCAGAATTGAACATTTATCATTAATAAGAGTTTGAAAAGAATCAAAACTTGTTTTAATTGAATTGAGTGTTTCGTTTAAGCTAGTCTGAACATTTTCACAAGTAACTTTTAAGGTTGCCTGTTCTTCGTTCAATGCCTTTTTTAACTGGATGTTTTCATACTCAGTATTTTTATGTCTGAGTTTTTCTTCAAGTGTTCTTGTATATTCTACTTCATGGTTCAATTGATGAAGTAATTCTTCAGTTTTTCCCTTTAATGAATTAAAGTACTGAACCATATTATCATAAGAAGCTCTGTTATCATCTTCGTCCCCAAGTTTGGCACAAATCTGATCTGTCAAAGATTCAATACGAAGAATTCTTTCTGAATCAGTACGTGCATCGGGAGCCAGACGGGAAAATGTTTGCATTTTTAAAGAATCAGAAATTGGATTTTCTTCAGTTTCCTGATTCTCGATTTTTTCCATTGTTTCCATAGCTGTCCTCTGTAAAGAGTTTTGGGGCAGGCAGTTATGTCAACATTCTATTTCTTAGATATTTTCTCCATCATTGCGTCTTTCAGCAAGATTGTTTTCTATTCGAACAGGAACACCGTTTTCCCAGTATTCTTCTGTATCACCACCATCAGCAACAACTTTTGTAATAATTCCTTTATCCCACATTTCCCAATGTCCTGGATACTGAATAGCAGGTTCATCATTTTCTGAATGAAGAACACCATCCTTAAAATTATAAATTACAAGTTTTGCTGTAGTTTCATCATAACCTTCCATTCCTTCAACTAAAAGATTATCATCTTCTTTTCTTACCTGCTGACCGTCAATTACTTTCCCTGAAACAGGATCTGAAAAAAGTCTGAACTGATATCCTTTATGAAGAGATTTTGATTTCTGATATAATTCATTCGACTCAAGTTTCTGCATTAATTTATCAAAAGCTTCTTGTGTCATCATTTCTGCCATTTATTTCCTCCAGGTACAGGATTTCCCTCTATGTACCATTCCTCATAATTATCTTGATTATCGACAATCGCAGGTGATTTTTCACTATGAAGAACACCATTTTTCCAATGTTCTATATGGCTTCCATCATGAGTTTCAATCGCCGGCAATATATTTCCATCTTCATCAACGGAATCATTTAAATATCCGTCTTTGAATCTAACCGTAATATCCTTGAAAATATAATCTCCACTTACAGGAAGTCCTTCTTCAGTAGGAAATCTTCTATACTGATAACGCTTAAAGCTTTTCATAAAGAGCTCCTACATTCGTTTGGACATACTAAATGGATTTACTTTTTCAATAGTTTCAAAAGCATTTATTACAGATTCAGAATGTTCATGAACTTTTGTTAAAACCTGCTCTACAAAACCTTTCATAGTTTCATCTGAACAAGTTTCAAGACTTTGTGCTAAAGATTCTACTTCTTCGGCACCAACTTCTACATATACAGATACTTTCATGCAGCCTCCCTTTCTTCTTTAGGAGAAGCCCCTGTAAAACAAATGTAATCAGCAGAAATATAAAATTTCTCTCTTTCAACTCCACTGGTCGTCACATATTTTTTATGGGCCATAAAACCATGAATGTACACATCTTTTCCTTTTTTCAAATAAGGTAAAAGTTTTACTCCAACATCTTTGATAAAATGAACTTCCAAAATCATCGGTGGTTCATTTTTTCCTGATGTTCCAAAATCTAAAACGCTAAAGGATAACATCTGTTTTTCTGCACCATCTTCCATAACAGAAAAACTCTTTGCATCGTTTGCCAATCTCCCAAGCATATTAATATTATTCATAAATAATCCTCACAAAATTAAGAACAAAATTCTAGCTACACACAATGTGAGCGCATACCGTATAAATCTAAATACAGCTCTTCTCTTCCACCTCCACCAGTCAAATCTGTCGTAACGGCATATCCAACCTAAAGTAAATATTAAAATCCCACCCAGTATTAAAAGAACCAGGACACTGAGCCAAGTATAATGCGTTCTCAAAAACCATATTCCCCACCCGATTTTCTGAAAAACACTATATTTAATTCTGGCTAATACAGGTCTTAGTTCTCTTAAAATGTTATCAAACATTATTAAAATATTTCAAAACTCTCCGTTACTTCAGGAGGAGGAAAATCTAATTCTGCATTAGAAAAGAAATCCTCTTCATTCATAAATGGAGGTTCTTCGAAAGGAAACTCTTCATTGTTTTCCGCTGCCACAGAAACACCTGTAGATTTAACTGGATTATTCTGAACTGGTTGTGGATTTTGTTGAACTGCATCCGGCTTTTTCAAAACAGGGTCGAAAAGTATATTATCTACAACAACTGAAAGTTCAGATCTTTTTTCTCCATCCTTTTCCCAGCGATTTAATTTAATATGTCCCTGAACAGTAATTCCCCTACCCTTCCGTAAATAAGGTCCAATTGCCATTGCTCTTTTATCAAAAAGTGCTAATGGAACATATGTTGTATCATCTACCCATTCACCATTTTGAAGCTTTCTTGTTTTATTTGAAGCTATTGCAAAACGGGTAATAGTTAATCCAGAATCTGTTGTTGAAAACTCTGCATTTCTTACGATTCGTCCATGAATTGTTACAGTATTTAAATCTGTCATTTTTTATCATCCTCCGCTTTTTTAAAGATTGTTGAATAGCAATACCAGGCAAATGGACTGTTACCAGGGTATTTTTTGCAAATTCGATTAAAAATACACCCATAACAAAAGTCACTATCTTTTATTGCCGGTACAGCAACTACCTTTACTGTTACATTTCGATTTTCAGGAAACCTTACGAATAGTTCATCACCTTTTTCAAAAACTATTTGTCCACGATGATTTGTCATGAAGCTTTCCTTAAAGTAATAATTCCATTTTTTTCAAACTCTCCGTAATCTAAAATTTCCTGAATAGCATCTTTTGTTATTAACGATGTCTTATTTGTTTTTATGTCCTTAAACAAAACCTGACCATCTTTTCCAAGAACTATTACAGGAAGTGATTCATCATCACTTGCATTCAAAACTTCCATGAAATTTGTAATATCAGTTCTGCTGAATTCTGGGATCTGCTTTTCAAGAAGTAAAACAACATCTGAAATTACTTCTGAAAACTCACTTTTCGCTATCATTTTCCCTCCTGGCATTCTCATTGCCATTTCTCAAAGCAGCTTCTTCTATTCCCATACCAATCAGAAACTGCACATCATTTTCTGGAATTTCAAATTCATCTGGATTTTCCAATGCATCTTTGAAATCTTCATCATCAAGTAATTGCTTTGCAGTGAACCCTCCATTCATTTCCGCAATTACGTACCAGGCAATTTTTGAAACCAGAGCTGTCACCCTAGCCTTTTCAAGTTCTGCCTTATTTTTCTGACCTTTTTCATGAAGCTTTGTATAAGCCTGACTTAAAGTCATTTCCTTGTTTTCAATCTTCTGTCTCATTTCTTCATCAGCTTTTTTTTCAACACTGATTGCTCTTTGAGCAGTTCGTTTTGAAATACCAAGGCTATTTGCTATAAGTTCTGCTTTATTTCCAGAACTCTTTTTTACAAAATCACATTTTGAAAGAATTGCTACATTCCTTAAAAGTTCATCACCATTCAGATTTCTTCTGTTTACCTGAAGTCCCAGAACATATTTATATGTTTCATCAAAGTTTTTGAACTTATGTTCATAAACAGGTAAAGAAGTTATCCCGGCTTTTCGACTGGCAGTATATCTTGTATAACCATCTATCAGATATTTGTGTCCATCATCAGTTACCCAAATATGAACAGGCTGACTGTCATCAAAGCCATTTTCTTTCATTGAAGAAACTATTCTCTCCAGAACTTCAGAATCAATCTTATATAAAGCTTTGAAATCTGGATGCTCTTCAATTTTTTCTATCAGCATCATTTTGCTGAATTTTTTTCGCTCGTCCGCGATTGGAACATCACTTCCAGCAGCTATCATGTTCAAAGTTTTAATCACTAGAACACCTCCACTACTGTGTTTTGCTCATAAATCATATTGATGAGTTCATTGACACCTTTTGCAAGTTTCGAGCATCCCACCTGCATGCTGTTAACGTTGCACTTTTCATCAAAGTTCGTGTAACGATCCACAAATCTTGTATCTGGAAGTGTTACACTCAAAAGATTATCAAACCCTTGTCTGTACATAGTAAGAACCAAATTCTGTAAAGAAGTTGGATATTTTGCATACTGGTCAGACCAATGATTAAAAAGAAAGTACATTTTTTTTGCCTGCTCTGGCATTAATGTACGCATCTTTGACATCAGACATGCCGACATGTTGTAATTGTATTCTGTAAACTTTACTGGACTAAGAATTAAATCTGCTGCCAGCAAAGCCCCTCCCACAATACTGTCATAGGTCGGTGATGTATCTATAATAATGTCATCAAAGCCTTTTGCCGAACGCAAGACTCGCTTAATTTCTACACTTTCCATTGACCTCTGATCCAGAAGTTTTAAACTGGAAGGAACCACAAAAACATTTTCTCTTCTTGTTTTTACAATGTTCTTCTCATCAAGCTTACCTTGCGAAAAAGCGAGCGATACATTCTGGCGTTCGCAAATCTCTCCAATTCGTCCTATGCCCATTGTGTAATAGACAGTAACTGTATTGTTAAGATCTGTATCAACAACCAGAACTTTTCGCCCGCGAGCTGCAAGATTATTGGCCAGGAGTAGAACTACGGACGACTTACC
>CALAUH010000069.1 GCA_937892225.1 uncultured Treponema sp. | reverse complement strand
AATGATGAAAAGAAAAAATGTGGATTATACTTAAGAGTATCAACAGATGACCAAGCAAGAGAAGGATTTAGTTTACCAGAGCAAAAGGAACGTTTAGAAATGTTCTGTAAATTGAAAAATTATGAAATTATAGATTACTATGAAGATGCAGGAATAAGTGCTAAAACTGGTAATAATAGACCAGAATTTGAAAGATTAAAAAGAGATATACAAGCTAAAAGAATAAATACAATTGTAGCTTTAAAATTAGATAGAGTTACAAGAAGTATTTATGATTGGGAAAATCTAATGACTTTTTTAGATGAGAATGACGCTTTTATAGATTGTGTAAATGATGAAGTTAATACAACTAATGCCAATGGTAAAATGATTTCAAGGTTACTTATGAGTGTTAGTCAAAATGAAATTGAAAGAACAAGTGAAAGAACTAAAATAGGTTTAGCAGGGGCAATAAAACAAGGTCATATTCCTCATGTTGCTCCACTTGGATATAAACATGAAGATAAAAAGTTAGTTATTGATTATGCTACTAAAGATATTGTAGTTAGAATTTATGATTTATATTATAATGGAAATTCATACCAAACAATTAGTAATATTTTTAACGAAGAGCAAGTTTTAGGAAAGACAAATTGGAGAGATTCTACAATAGTTACTATCCTAGAAAATGAAATATATAAGGGAGATTTTGTTCATGGTAAAAGAACTAAAAATCCAATTTATTATAAAGATGTTGTTGAGCCTATTGTTTCAAAAGAGATGTGGGAAGATTGCCAAGTTCAAAAGAAAAAGAATTCTAGAAGTTACAAAAGAACTTTAACATATTTATATTTGCAAAAACTTAAATGCCCAAAATGTAATAGAATTTTAGGTGGTAAAGCCACAACAAAGAAAAATGGAAAAGCATATTTTTATTATTATTGTAATGATTGTAAGATAGAATTTAAAGAGAACATAGTAACAGAGTATTTCAGCCAGTTTATAGATGAATTAACTGAATATGATTCTGTTGTAAATCAGTTCTTCTTGCCTATGATAAAGCAAAAATTTGATGAACCTAAGGAACAATTAGAAAAAGAAATTAAAAATCAAAAGGCTAAACTAGAAAGAATAACAACAGCATATATAAATGGTTCATTTGAATTGGATGAATATAATAAACGAAAGAAAATTGTAGAGAATGCTATTAAAGAATTAGAAAAAACTTCTCATAGAGAATTTACCACAGGTTTTTATTATAAAGACGAATATAAAACTAACACAAAATCCTCTCAACCTGTTCAAGATTCAGTCTTTGTGGGCTTAATTAAAGAAGATGCTAAAGATGGCTATGTTTCTGTTGAAATCCGTAATAGATTTAAAGTTGGTGATGTTTTAGAAATATTATCGCCATCATCATTATTTAATACATCATTCCAAGTAGAAGAAATATTAGATAAAAACGATACTCCTATCGAGATAGCTAATTCAGTACAAGAAGTTGTTAAAATTAAAACAACATTAAAACTTAAAAAGAATGATATCTTACGAATTTTAAAATAAATGTAAAATGTTAAAGACAAAGAAGGAATATTTATGAAAAAAACAAGTATTATCTTAGCAACTATTCTTATGTCATTTTCATTAGCGGGTTGCGCTAATGGTGGCGATTCAGCAAAAACAGGTGACATAATAGATATTGCAGTAAAGAATGGAGCAAACAATATTTCTTCTCTAAACTTTACATCTTCTAAAACAAATGAAGGTAAAAAACAGGCACGGCTTCTTGCAATAAAGAATGCAGACGAAAAGGCAAACCTTATGGCTGCAGCAAGCGGACTTACAGTAGGCAAAGCCCTTCGCATTATTGAAGAAGGAACAGCTCCTGCCCGTACTGCAAACGGAATCTTTATGGCAAAAGCATCTTACGACGAATCTACTCCAATCAGCTTAGGAGACGGAAAATCAACAGTAACTGCTACTGTTACCATTGAATATGAAATGCAGTAACTTTTCCAATAGATTGAAGGTTTTTCGCTTTTAGTTTATAGTTTATTCCGAAATTAGTATTTAAGAGACTTCACAAAAAGGCTCACAGGAGATATAAAATGCTCGATTATAAATTTATTAAAGACAATCTCGAAGCAGTAAAAGAAAACATCAAAAACCGTAATATGGTAGCTGATGCAGATAAAGTTGTAGAACTTTACGACAAACGCACAGAACTCGTAACAAAATTACAGGGACTTCAGCAGAAGCGTAACGAAAATGCTCAGGCTATGAAACAGAAGCTTGACAATGACAAACGTCAGGAACTTATTGCTGCAGGTAAAGCAATTAAAGAAGAAATAGCAGCAGTAGAAACTGAATCTAAAGAAGTTGAAGCTTTAGGAGCATTTCCGGTTCCTGTTGAAGTCATTCCACAGGCTTCCAGAATGGTTATGAAAGCTTTAGAAGATATGGGTGCTAAACCGGAAATCAGAATGGCTGAACGTAAAGACGGTCCTGTTATATCCGATAATGGTAATTTTATAATTGATGCCAAGTTTGATGAAATTGAAAGTCCTTTACATTTAGAAATTGATTTAAACACAATTCCTGGTGTAGTTGAAAATGGTTTATTTACTGAAATGGTTGATAAAGTTATTTTAGGCACTAAAGATGGAATCAAAGAATTATAAAGCATTATCAATTAGATATATTATCCTGCTTGTTGGATTATGTCTGATGAGTTTGGGAATAGCCTTATCCATTAAAGCAAATCTCGGTACTACGCCTATTTCCTGTATTCCTTATGTTTTATCAGTTAAATTCTCTTATTTTACAGTAGGAGAGTTTACAATACTTTTTAATTTAATTTTCATAGTTTTACAAATTATATTAAGTAAAAGTTTTAAGATTAATCATATTATCCAGGTGGTTTTAATTTGTATTTTTGGATATATAATTGATTTTTTCTTAATGTTACTTTCTACATTAACTCCAACTACTTACATAGGAGCATGGATTATATGTCTTTTGGGAACCTTTTCATTGGCTTTAGGTGTTTTCTTAATGATTAAAACAGAAATCAGCTCTATGCCGGTTGACGGTTTCGTTTTTGTAGTATCTACTCTTAAAAATTATGAATTGGGTAATATTAAAATAATTAATGATATATTTGAAGATATATTTTCTTTTTCTCGCCATCATCCTTATTAAATTCTTTTGCACGAAAAGTTTTCTCTTTTAACCACTTTTCTTGCCATTTTTTTTCAATTTTTAAAGGGTCGTATCTTTCCATAATTCATATTATACCATATTTA
>CALAUH010000068.1 GCA_937892225.1 uncultured Treponema sp. | reverse complement strand
AGATATTGTCTCAGACAAAAAATCTGATTCAATATCTTTTTTGAAAATCCATAGAATTTTCGAATCCGTGTGGCAATTATTTTATTAATATACGCTCAAAATCTTATTCAAATCATCTTTACCAATAATTCTCATAAAGTTTCCAAGACGTGGGCCCTGGTCTTTATTGATAAGTGCGTTGTACATTGCTGTGAACAAAGCTTTTGCATCTAAGCCCATTTCTGTTGCAATATCGTACATTGCCTGCTGACACTGTTTATCTTCTGTGAATGTGTCCATTTTTGGTAAAACTTCATCACGAACGCGTTTAACAGCTGTAAGCAAATCACCTTCCAAACTAGCCTTACTTCCGTCTGTGCGCAAAGCAAAACAGAATTCTGGAGCACAGTCTGGAGCTGAATGCTGAATCCAGAACCATGCACAAGCGATTCTGCGGCGTAAGCGTTCTTCCTGTTCAGGTTTTACATCACCTAAAGAAGCAATAACTTTATCTGCATCGCCAGAATAAATCTGGAGCAATGTTGTAAGCATACGGAAAGTAATCTGATAAGGCATTGTTTCTGGAATCTTACCGTCAATCTGAGAAAGCATATAAATGCGTTTTTCTTTATTGAACATATCATCAGATTTAGCTTTATCTACACCGTAAACAATTCTTTCAGTTTTATCGTAATCTTCGTAAACTTTAAGAACGTCCATATCAAAGCTGATTGCAAATTCTGTATTTGGACGAGTTCCTGCAAATAAATAGCGGAGAACTTCTGCCTGGTAAACATCCAAAGCATCTGGCAAAGCAATTACTTTACCTTTTGATGAAGACATTTTTCCAGGAACACCTTTTAAGTTTACAAAGTCGTAGCGCATTGTAACTGGTGCATCCCAATTGTAAATGCGTTTTGAAACGAGTTTTGCTGTATCGTAACTTCCACCTGGGCTGATGTGATCTTTTCCACCTGGTTCGAATACAACTTTTTCTTCGTTCCATCTCATTGGCCAGTCTACACGCCAGCCAAGTTTTGCACCTTTGAATGTGCGGATATCTGCAGTTTCGCAGTTGCCGCATTCACATTTATAAGTGATTCCGTATTCACCGTCGTAATCAGTAATTTCTGTTGTATCTTTCTGACACTTTCCACAGAAAATTGCTACTGGCCAGTAAACATCAGAATCTTTCATTTTATGATCATCATCGCGGTATTCGTTCAAACAAGTTTTAATTACATCGCGATTCTGCATAGCCTTTTTCATACCTTCTGCATATTTATTTGCACGGTAACGGCTAGCCTGATACAAAAATTCCGGCTGAATACCAACACGTGGAAGCTGAGTTTCAATATCAACTTCATGATGGCGAGCATAGTTTTCATTACGTTTAGTTGTATCAGGAACTTCGGTAATTGGATAGCGAAGATATTTTTCCAAAACTTCTGGGTCTGGCATGTTAGCTGGAACTTTACGGAATACATCGTAATCATCCCAAGAATAAATAAAGCGAACATTCTTGCCGCGGTCACGCAAAGCACGAACTACTAAATCTACAGTGATAATTTCGCGGAAGTTTCCAAGATGAACAGTGCCCGATGGAGTAATACCAGAAGCACATGTATAAGAATCTAATTCCCCTTTTTCTCTAATAATTTGACTTGCCATCTGGTCTGCCCAGTGACAAAGTAAAGGGTCTCTCTTTTCGTTATTTTGATTATTGTTACTCATAATGAATGTATTATAGTAAAAAAAAACTGGTTAGTCATCACCAACTAAACAGTCTTAAAAATCTTTATATTAAAATTCCTACTTAATTTCGTAAGTAACAGTTACATTTTTATTTGCTTTTAATAATCCTGGTGATACAGAAAACCCTGATGTACTAGACATATTTTTTGCCATATAAACAGATTCTGTTCCATAAGAAGCGCCATAACTATATGAATATGCTGCAACATTATCTGCAATATAAATTACTTTACCAAGTTTTACATTCATACGTTCAGCCATTTTTTCTGCAGCAAGTTTTGCATCATCTAAAGCAAGTAAATTTGCTTCTGATTCATATTCACTTTTTTTAGAATGACCAAATTTAAAGTTTCCTAATGAATAAACTTTAACTGCAAGAATTTTTCCTGTAAATTCTTCAAATTTATCTAAATCACGAAAAATAATTTCTGTTGTCTGTTCCGCTTTATATCCGTCAAAAACCTGTTTATTATTTTCCCAATGATATTCTTTTCCAGTCTGTGCAAAACTTGTTTTTATATCAATATCTGGTATTGCATAATCTTTACAAACTTTCATAATTTCTGTAATTGATTCTTTTGTCTGATCTACAGAGGCCTGTAAAGTTGGATTAACTTTTTTTACAGAAACAGTCATTGTTACCATATCTGGAAGATAAGTTACTTCTCCACTTCCAGAAACCGCGATTACTCTTTTAGTTTTACCTGAACAAGAAAAACTTGTAAACAATGCAAAAGCCAGTAAAACAAAAAACAATGTTTTTTTCATTTTTACCTCCTGAGTTATAAACAACGAGGGCTGTCCCCCTTGTTACTAAAAAATAAATCTTATAATTAATAATTCAACAAATTAAGCAAAAATAAGTTACTCTATCGGATAACAATCATAACCGGCACTTCGAAGTTTATCAGCAACTGTACCTTCAGAATCTTCTTTTACTGCGACAATATAATAAACAGTGCCGCTTGCTCTTTTTTCTGATTGAACTTGTGCATCAAATTTTTTATCTTTCAATTCTTTACAAAGATTGTCTGCATATTCTTTTTTAGAGAAAAATCCTACCTGCCATTTAGAAAACTTTGGAGCGGTAGTTACTTTTTCCTGTTCTTTTAATTCAGATTTTGTTTCAGTTTCAATTTTTTGTTCAACCGGTAACTCAACAAATGTTCCACTTCCAACTTCTGCAACACCACTTTTCGGTACAAAAAACCAGAATGGTGTCGGTAACAACTGAATATCTCCAGAAACAATTGAAGCTTCTGTTGAATTTGGAAATTCTTTTGTAATTCTATCTGAATAAGATGTATCTCCAGTAACATACCATAAAGTTAATAAAATTACCGAATGGATTTTTTTCATGTTTGAAACTTTTAAATATGCCTTTAAAAGTTCAAGTGGCTCCTGTAAATCTTCTTCTGTTTCTGCGTTACACAGAGCACTCCACTGAGTATACAATTTTATATACAATTGGATATCATCATTTTTAGAATTTCTTACTGCTGAATTCAAATATTTATCTGCCGTAGCTGAATCTCCAACACATAAAGCACATCTTACAGCATCTAAAACAAGCTGTTCATTTGATTTTTTTGGCATTCCTTCTGCATTTGAAGCAGTAATACCTGCCGCTGCTGCATATGATTTTAAAGCATCTTGATATAAAGATAACTGTTCCTGCAATCCACCTAAAAAAATATACAAAGATCTTTTTTCTGATAAAACAGTTGTTTTTGAAATTTGAGTATTAATATATGATATAGAATCTTTTACACTAGTTTTTTTTGCAGCTTCCATCATTACATCTTTAGCTTTTAATTCAGCTGAAAAAATTGATGATGATAAAAACAAAAGTGCAAAAACAATCAGATTCTTTTTATTTCTTAAAAAAAATTTTCTTTCTTTTAACATCTTTTTCTTCCGTTGCTTTTTCTGTAGTTAAGACTTCACTTTTATTTTCGGAAGATTCTTGATTTGTTTCAGACTTAATTTTCTTAATTAATGATTTTTTTTCTTTATTTTTATCGTTCTTGCCTTCATCATTTTTTTTAGAATTTTTACTTGATAAATTTATTTTTCCAATAAAAACACAAATCAAAGAAAAAACAATTCCAGCCGCAAAAGCTAAAAAAATAATAATAGCAACATTTGTTGAATCAAAAGATTTAAAAAACCATACGGGACAACTGTTTCCTAAGTTTTTACCTATAAACAATACTATTAAAATAACAAAAATCAACATTAAAACTAATGAAAAAATCATATAATCTCCTATTCTATAAACTCGCCTTTAAAAGTATTAGTCGCAAGCTTTTCGCTTGCTTACCGAGTTTACTTTGTAAACTCGCCTTTAAAAGTATTACCATTTAATTTAACAATTTTTACATTGACAAAATTTCCTATTAAAGATTTATCGGCTTTAAAAGCTACTTTTTCATGCTGTTCAGTCTGACCGAGTAATTCTTCTTTATTATCTCTTGATATTGATTCTACAATTACTTTTACTGTTTTACCAACTCTTTCCATCATTCTTTCGTGGGTATGTTGTAATTGTAAATCTATAATTTTCTGCAATCTTTCTTTTCTAATCGATTCAGGAATCTGTTCCATTTTTGCAGCAGGTGTACCTTCCCTTTGATTATAATAATACATCATTGCAGATTCATATTTTACTTTACGCATTAAATCTAAAGTTTCTTCTACATCAGCTTCTGTTTCACCTGGGAATCCCATCATAATATCTGTTGTTAATGAAACCTCAGGAATTTTACTTTTGATTTTATCAACAAGTTCTAAATACTGCTCTTTAGTATAACGACGATTCATTGCTTTTAAAATAGCTGTAGAACCATTTTGAACTGGAAGATGAATATGTTTACATAAAACTTCTTCCTGTGCAATTACATCAATAACATCATCTGTAAAATCTTTTGGATGCGATGACATAAATCTAACCCATTTTATAGGTGATTTTATTTCATTTAAATAATCAGAAATGATTTTTAATAATTGTGCAAATGTAACAGGATTTCCATCAGGGCTGTCCCCCCGATAACCGTTATAAGAATTTACGTTCTGTCCTATCAAAGTTATTTCTTTTACACCTAATTTTGATAAAGCATCAATTTCTGATAAAATCTGATTTACAGGACGGCTGCACTCTCTTCCTCTTACATATGGAACAATACAATACGTACAAAAATTATTACAACCATGCATTATTGGTACAAAAGTCGAAAATGCACCTGGTTCTGCCGAAAGTGATGCAAAATGATAATAAGAATCATTCGGAATTTCAAATGAGGGCTGTCCCCCTTGTACTGCATCAATAATTTTTCCAAACTGATGTTTTCCAAAAGTACCAATTACATAATCAACAAAAGGATATTTCTTTTTAAAAGTTGACAGCATACGTTCTGCCATACAACCAGTCACAACTACAGTTAATGGTTTTGGTCCATCTTTTACATATTCAACAGCCTGGTCCAAAAGTTTTGTTTTAGCACCTATTTTTTTCTCGCGTACAGCTTTTAATCCATTAATCCATCCAAGACGACCTTCAATTCGTTCATCTGCAGATTTTCGAATTGTACATGTATTTATTATCATCAAGTCTGCAACTTGCGGAGAAAAAGCTTTTGTCCATCCTCGTGAAATAAGTAACTGCTCAAGAGATGCAGATTCTGCAATATTCATTTCACAACCATAAGTTTCGAAAAAATAAGTCATATATATAGTATAACAGAAAAACAGGTTTATAGAAAAGAGAGCAACAAAGTGGACAGCCCTCGCTGAAAAAAAAACAGCGAGGGCTGTCCACTTTGTTACCTATTTTTTCATTGTAAGTAATTACAATATGCTTTATATTATTAATTATGAAAGATATACAGAACGAACATGATACAAGAGAAATACCTTTAGAAAAAGTCGGCGTAAAAGGTGTAAGATACCCGGTTACAGTATTAAGTAAAGCTAAAAAAACTCAAAACACGACTGCAACTGTAAATTTATTCGTTAATCTTCCACATAAATTTAAAGGTACTCATATGTCTCGCTTTATAGAAGTCTTTCATAAACACCACTCAAATATTTCTATGCTGCATTTTTTAGAAATGCTTAAAGAAATAAAAACAAAACTTGATGCTGAAAAAGCTTTTGGTTCAATAACATTTCCATACTATATAGAAAAAAATGCTCCTGTTTCAAATGCAGAAGGTATTATGGAATATATATGTTCTTATGAAGGTGAAGTTTCCGATACAACTCAAAAATTTTTCATCACAATTGAAGTACCTGTTACAACACTTTGTCCATGTTCAAAAGCTATCAGTGAATATGGAGCACATAATCAGCGAGGAAAAGTAAGAGTAAAACTTTTATATTCGGATTTTTTCTGGATTGAAGACGTAATTCAAATGATTGAAAACTGTGCTTCTTCTCCACTTTATTCAGTATTAAAAAGACAGGATGAAAAAGCTGTTACTGAACACGCTTATGACAATCCTAGATTTGTTGAAGATGTTGTACGAGAAGTTTATCTTGGACTAAAAAAAATGAACTTTGAATGGTTCTCCGTTGAAGCAGAAAACGAAGAAAGTATTCATTTTCACAATGCGTATGCGTATACGGAATTTAGTTCTTAGTTCTTAGTTCTTTTGTCCATTTTATAAACATAATCATCGAATTTACAAAATAGATTATCCACATAAGTAAAACTGCAAGACTTCCGCTGCCGGTTCTGAATGATATTATCCACATTACGATTGAAACTGCATTTACTATCATCCACAAAATCCAGGTCTGCGCATAACGCTTGATTGTAACGAGCATTGCAATTATGGAAATTACGTTTGTAAACGAATCTACAAATGGTAAACGGCCACCTAATTTTTGTAATACAAAACCATACGCGACTGTTGAAAGTATAATTATCAATGTAAGAATTATTATTTGACGGAATGACATGTTTCTTTTTTGAACTTCTTTTGTCTGGGAATTCATATTTTTATTCCAGACATAAATGCCATAAAATTCCATTGGAACAAAATAGAAAAGATTTAACATTACTTCGCCGTAAAAACTGGCACGCCATGCTACAAAAGCATAAAACACTCGTCCAATTCCGCCAATTACGTATGCACTCAGTTTACCTTTTCCTGTAAGAACACTGGCAAAAATACCACAGACGGCACCGGCAATTCCCATCCAATTATCTTTATAAAAAAGAGAGCCTATTCCAACTGTAAAAACGCTGACTAAAAGCCATAAAAGTTCCCATAACTTCCAGCCAGTAAATTCATCTTTTATTGAATACACTAATTTTTATTTGCAGCTTCAAGAGTATTCTGCATGAGCATAGCAATAGTCATTGGACCAACTCCGCCTGGAACCGGAGTAATGAAACTTGCTTTTTCTTTACAATCGTCAAAATCGCAGTCACCAATCAAACGGAAACCTGATTTTTTTGTTGCATCTGGAATGCGGTTTACCCCAACGTCAATTACTGCAGCCCCTTCTTTAATCATATCGCCAGTCAATGTATGTGGATGACCGGAAGCTACAACTATAATATCTGCCTGACGTGTAATTTCTGCCATATTTTTTGTACCAGTGTGACACATTGTAACAGTACAGTTTACATCTTTACGGGCAAGAAGAATGCTTACAGGCTTACCCACAATATTAGAACGACCAATTACAACCGCATGCTTACCGCTAGTTTCAATACCCATTTTTTTAAGCAGAACAATAATTCCATGAGGAGTACAAGGTAAAAATCCAGGACGACCAATCATCAAATTACCAACACTTACAGGGTGAAAACCATCAACATCTTTAGAAGGATCAATAGCCATCATAACCCTGTCTTCATTAATATGTTTAGGCAAAGGAAGCTGA